>JALYNS010000269.1 GCA_030773035.1 Chloroflexota bacterium | reverse complement strand
ACGTAGGTGTTGTCGATCTGGTCGGTCGCTGGAACAACAGTGGGAGCCATCGCCTCGAGGGTGTCGGCCCACTCCGGGTCGTCGGCGCGCGCCGCTTCGGCGTCCTCGAGGATCTTCTGGTCGAGGTCCTTGACCGGCGTGAAGTAGCCGACCCACTCCGAGAGCATCGCTGCGGCATCGATTCCGTAGTAGTAGTCGAGCAGCTTGTGGGCGTTGTCGAGGTTGGCCCCGCCCTTGGGGATGACGAGGTTGTCGTTCCAGCGCATGCCGCCTGAGTCGGGCACGATGAACTTGACCTTGTCGTTGTCGTACAGGTTCATCTGGCTGATGTCCCCCGACCAGGCGACGCTGATCCACAGGTCGCCGGGCACGAGCGAGTCGTAGTACTCGTTGCCGTAGAAGCCGCGGAAGTGCCCGTCGGGGACCGACAGCAGCCTGTCCTGCGCTCGCTGCACGTCGTCGACCGTGGCGTTGACGGGCTCCACTCCGAGCGAGAGGAGGGTCAGGCCGAACATGTCGCGCATGTCGCTGAATCCGCCCACGTGCCCGGAGAACTCGGTGTCGAGCAGGTCATCGAAGGTGGTGATGTCGCGCCCGGTCAGCTCCGGGTCATAGGCGATGCCGGTGATGCCGCCCTGCCACCACACGCTGTACTTGTTGGTCTCGTCGAACCACAGGCCCTTGGCATAGTCAGCGCAGTTGGCCGTCCAGTTCGGGAGCTTGGAGTGGTCGATCTCCTCGAGCCAGCCGAGGCGCGCCATCCGCTCCACCACCCAGCCGCCGGGCGACATGACGTCCCAGCCGGTGTTGTTGCCGGCGCGCAGGTCGGGCGCGTACTTCGCCAGGAAGTCGGCATTGTCCAGCAGTCCCTCGTTGTACTCGACCGCGATCCCGCTCTCGGTGGTGAACGCGTCGAGGCTCGGGTTCGAACTCTCGTCGTCGGAGAAGTCGATGTAGAGCGGCCAGTTGAGCCACTTCAGCTCCGCAGAGCCCGAACCTGACGGAGCACAGGCGGCCAAGAGGCCGGGCAGGGTCAGGAGAGCGCCCACGGCGATGCCACCGCGGCCAGCGCGGCGCATGAAGGTCCGACGCGTGATCAGGTCACGCCGCATGAGATTGTCGATGCTCTCCTCGATCCGACTACGGCTCTCCAGGTCACTCATCGGTCTCTCCTTCCTCGGCCAGATGCGGGTCACCGGCTACATGCTCCGCCGGGCCGCTGATCACAAAGGTGTGCTGTGGCTTCCAGGTGAGCTGGACTCGCTGGCCGTCGGCCAGCAGCTCGGCGGCGCCCGCCGTATCCAGGTTCTGGGCATACACCGTCAGCCGATGCCCCTCGGCGGTCTGGACCAGGTACTGCGTGCTGACGCCGATGTAGCTCGCATCCAGGACGGTGCCGGCCAGGACATTCAGGCCGTCGGTGGCGCCGCCTTCGGCACGAGCGTCGACGCGCAGCTTCTCGGGGCGAACCCCGACTCGTATGGGGCCGGAGGCCGCGGTCCCATCGGACGGTGCGCGCAGGAATGTGCCATCGGCGAGCTTCACCGTTACCAGCGAGCCGTCGTGCCCGGCCACCTCGCCCTCCAGGAGGTTCGAGACGCCGAGGAAGCCGGCCACGAAGGCCGTGGTGGGTCGCTCGTAGAGCTGCTCGGGGTTGCCGAGCTGTTCGATCCGCCCCGCGCGCATGACGGCGATGCGATCGGACATCGTCATCGCCTCTTCCTGGTCGTGGGTAACGTAGATGAAGGTGATTCCCACCTCGGTCTGAATCCGCTTCAGCTCGAGCTGCATCTGCTTGCGCAGCTTCAGGTCGAGCGCGCCGAGCGGCTCGTCGAGGAGCAGGACCCGCGGGTGGTTGATCAGCGCTCGCGCCAGCGCGACGCGCTGCTGCTGGCCGCCGGACAGCTGGGATGGCTTCCGGCTCTCATAGCCGGGCAGCTCGACCAGCTCGAGCATCTCCTTGACCTGCGTTGCGATCTGGCTGCCGTCGACCTTCTTGCGACGGAGGCCGAATGCCACGTTCTCGAAGACGGTGAGGTGCGGGAAGAGGGCGTAGTTCTGGAAGACCGTGTTGACGTCCCGCTTGAACGGCGGCAGGCCGGTCACATCGGCGTCGCCGAGGTAGATCGTGCCGCTGGTCGACTCCTCGAATCCGCCAATCATCCGCAGCGTCGTGGTCTTGCCGCATCCCGACGGCCCGAGCATCGAGAAGAACTCGCCGCGCTCGATCTCCAGCGACAGGTCGTTGACCGCCACGACCTCGTGGAAGCGCTTCGTGATGTGGTCAAGCCGAACGTCAACGGGAGACGGCAATCGCGGATCCCTCGTAGGGGGTCGGGAACCATGAGCGAGTGGCCGCGCGGGGCAGATCGGGAGTATAGGACCCCGCCATCGAGCGGTGTCAACGGCGCGGACTGCTAGACTCGCGAACCGATGGACTTTGCCCTCTCGCCGCAGCATGCAGAGATTCGGCGCTCCGTCCGAGACTTCGCCGAGCGCGAGATCGGGCCCGTGGCGGACGAGATGGAGCGCGAGGCCAGGTTCCCCGCCGAGATCATCCGCAAGGCTGCGGCCCTCGGTTTCCTGGGGGTTCCCTACCCAGAAGAGGTGGGCGGCACCGGCCTCGACTCGCTCGCCTACGCGATCACGATCGAGGAGCTGTCGCGCGTCTCCGGCAGCGTGGGGATCATCGTCAGCGCCCACACCAGCCTGGGCTGCGCGCCGATCTTCATGGCCGGCACGCCGGAGCAGAAGGAGCGCTACCTGCGCCCTCTCGCCAGCGGCGCCAAGCTCGGCGCCTACGGGCTGACCGAACCGGAGGCGGGATCCGATTCGCGCGGCACGCGCACGCGCGCCCATCGCGACGGGGAGCACTGGCTCCTCTCCGGCTCAAAGCGCTTCATCACCAACGCGGGTGTCGCCGACACCTACATCGTCACCGCCGTCACCGACCGCAACGCCGACGAGGGCAAGATCAGCGCCTTCATCGTCGAGGCGGGGACGCCCGGCTTCTCCATCGGGCGCATGGAGGAGAAGATGGGCCTCCATGCCAGCAACACCGGCGAGCTGCTCTTCGACGACTGTCGCATCCCGGCCGACAACCTGCTTGGCGAGGAGGGAGACGGGGATCGCCTCTTCCTGAAGACCCTCGATGGGGGACGGATCGGGATCGCTGCCATGGCGCTCGGACTGGCCCAGGCGGCATACGAGGCTGCATCGGCCTATGCGAAGGCCCGAGAGCAGTTCGGTCGCCAGATCGCCAGCTTCCAGGGAGTCGCCTTCAAGATCGCCGACATGGCGACCCAGATCGACGCTGCGCGACTGATGGTCTATCGCGCCGCCTGGCTCAAGGACCGCGGTGAGCCGTACACCACCGAGGCGGCGATGGCCAAGCTCTTCGCCAGCGAGGTCGCGCGCCAGGTGACGAACGACGCGATCCAGGTGCACGGCGGCTACGGCTACATCACCGAGTACCGCGTGGAACGCTACCTGCGCGACGCGAAGCTGACCGAGATCGGGGAGGGGACGAGCGAGATTCAGCGGCTGGTGATCGCGCGCAACCTGCTCGGCGTGCGCGCAATGTAGTCAGGCGTCTCCTCGGGCAAGCTCGATGAAGGCATCCAGCGCCTGTGGATTGGCGAGCGAGCCGCGCGAGGCGGCTTCGTCCACCGGGGTGCCGGTCAGGATTCGCTTCAGGGGGACCTCCAGCTTCTTCCCGGACAGGGTGCGCGGAATGGCGGCGACGGCCACGATGCGGTCCGGCACGTGGCGCGGCGAGAGTTGACCGCGCAGGGCGGCGCGAATCCTTTCCCGCAACGCAACGTCGAGCTCGTTCCCCCCGGTCAGGGCGACGAAGAGGAGCAGTTCGTCCTTCTCTTCGAGATGGATCACCACCGAATCCGCGATCTCGGGGATTCCCTCCACCACGGCGTAGAACTCCGCGGTGCCGATCCGCACACCGCCGCGGTTCAGGGTTGCGTCCGAGCGGCCGGTGATGATGCACGACCCGCGCTCGGTGATCGTGATCCAGTCTCCGTGGCGCCAGACCCCGGGAAACTCCTCGAAGTACGCGGCCCGGTACCGGGAGCCATCCTCGTCGTCGTTCCAGAAGCGGACGGGCATCGATGGCATCGGAGCAGTGAGCACCAGCTCACCTTGCTCCCCCACGAGCGCGTGACCATCCGGCGCGAAGGCCTCTACCGCTGCGCCCAGCGCCCGGCAGCTGATCTCGCCCTCCCAGACCGGGACGAGCGGGGAGGCGCCAACGAAGGCCGTGCAGACGTCGGATCCACCGGAGACCGATTCGAGCCGGGCCGATGGGGATACCGCCTGCTGGACGTAGCGGAAGCCCTCGGCCGGCAACGGGGCGCCGGTCGAGCCAATGCCGCGCAGGGTCGACAGATCCACGCTGCGCGCTGGCTCGATGGCGGCGCGGCGGCACGCCATCAGGAAGGGCGCGCTGGTGCCGAAATAGGTCAGCTTCTCCTCTCCTGCGAGCCGCCAGAGCATGAGCAGATCCGGCTCGGCCGGGGAGCCGTCGTACAGGACGATGGTGGAGTCGACCAGCAAACCTGAGACCAGGTAGTTCCACATCATCCAGCCGGTCGTGGTGAACCAGAAGAACCGGTCGTCAGGCCCGAGGTCGTGATGCAGGGCATGCATCTTGAGATGTTCGAGCAGGATGCCGCCGTGGCCATGCACGATCGGCTTGGGGAGGCCGGTCGTCCCGGACGAGTAGAGGATGTAGAGAGGATGGTCGAAGGGCACCGGCTCGAACGCGAGCGCGGCCTCTTCGGATGTCAGCTCGGCCCAGGTGGTGGCCGCGGGAATCCGGTGGGCATCGGGCCGAAGGTAGGGGAGAACGACGGTTTCGCGCAGCCCCGGCAGTGCGGCGCGGATCTCGGCCACCTGGTCGGTCCGATCCACATCGCGCGCTCCGTAGCGGTAGCCGTCGACCGTGATCAGGACCGCAGGCTCCACCTGGCGCAGGCGGTCGACCACGCTGCGGGCGCCGAACTCGGGCGCGCACGAGGTCCAGGTCGCGCCGAGGCTCGCCGTGGCCAGCAGCGCGACGACGGCCTCCGGGATGTTGGGCAGGTACGCGGCCACCCGATCACCCGGCCGCACACCAAGCCGCTCCAGTCCGCCGCGCGCACGGGCGACCTGATCTCGCAACTCGCTCGCCGTGAACGTCACTCGCTCGCGCGTCTGCGACCTGCCAACAATGACGATGTCGTCGTCGCGCCGCGTGCGCAGGCGCAAGGCCTGCTGGGCCCAGTTGAGGTGCGCATCCGGGAACCAGCGAGCGCCCGGCATGGATGGATCTGCCAGCCCGAGGCCGGCGGGCTCATCGGTCACCCCGCAGAAGTCCCAGACGGATCGCCAGAACGCATCGAGGTCGGACACCGACCAGCGCCACAGTTCGGCGTAGTCGGAAAAGCCTTTGCCCTGTGTTGCCTCGAGCCAGGCCAGGTACCGCCCAACGCCTGACCGCTCGCGAACGTCAGGAGGTGGCTGCCACAGGACCTCCGGATGGGCCATGGGCCGATGATGCCACGGGCACGATGCGTCAGCGTTGCCGGCGCTGGCGGGCCAGCCGGGTGGCAAGGCTGTCGGGCTCGGTGGCTCCACTCGCCGCATCCGTCGCCGGCGCTGGCGCGGCTGCTTCGGAAGGCGGTGCCTGAGCCACGGTCGAAGGCTTCGCCGCGGCCTTCGTGGCATCAGGTGGCGTCGCCTCAGCCTTCGGCCGCGCTGCGCGGTCCGCACGCCGCTCGCTTCGCCCCTTGGCGGCGCGCAGCTCGGCCAGGCCGGGGACGACCTCGGGCATGGGTCGCGCCAGGCCGACTCGTCGCGCGATCCAGCCACGGGCCCGCACGAAATCGCCTCGCGTGAGCGCGACGCGGCGCACGCCAACGTCGATCGGCACCAGGATCATGGCCAGCAGCAGGAGCCACGGCCAGATCGGCGTCGGGAAGGCGGCGGCCCGGATGTCGTGGCTCCAGACCTGCTTGACGAGCTCCGTGTCCGTGGGGTCGAGCTGGATCTCGCGGCCCTGGCCATTCGTGGCGAAGCGACTCAGGGCATCGGCGTCGACGCCCAGCCGTCGGAACTCCTCGGCGGCCGGCGAGACGAGGCCCAGGGTGCGGTTCGCGGCATCGGCACCCTCGCGGGTCTGGGCCACGCGCACCAGGTAGGCACCTGGGTCATCGGCGCGGATGCTGCCGGCGTAGCGGCCCGGGCCGACCTGGGTCAGGACGGTCTGCAACGGCTCGAGATCGGGCGCCACCAGCCGCAGCACGGTCCGGTAGAAGTTGCGTGGCGCGCCGTCGTCGGTGAGCGAGGTGACCTCGACGTTGAGCTCGCCGTCGCGGCCGGGGGAGAAGCGCACGTCGATCCCCTGCTCATCCTGCGGAGGCAGCGTCCAGGCCACCAGCTGCGCGGTCAACGTGCCGAACTCGGTGGTGCCGATCCACTGGCTGGCCCACTGCTGGCGCGTATCGCTGGTCCACGCCACGGCGCGTCCCAGCCCGTACTGCCACTGCGCCAGCAGGGGATCGTCGCGGGCGGTGAGGAGTGCCACCGTGGCGGTCCCCTTGGCGGTCGTTGCGTTGTAGCCGAGAAGGTTCGGCAGGCGCCCCGCATCCAGCCCGCGGAGGATCTCCGAAGCGGAAGAGGGGACAGGCTGGAAGGTCTCCTCCACGATGTTCTCGCCGGCGGTGCGGATCGTCTCCTTCAGGAAGATGTCGGGGATCCGGGTTGCGTCGTTGGCCTCGTAGTAACGCCCGCCGGACTGCTCGGCCAGCCGGCGAAGGATGTCGGCAGAACCACCACCGGTGCCGATCGTCGAGAGCGTGATGCCGGCCGCCCGCATGTCGGCCAGCAGCGCGTCGTAGGCGCCCGACTGGCTCCAGCCGTCCGTGATCAGGATGATGTGTCGCAGCTTGGCGGGGTTGCGAACCAGGTCGTCGTACGCCGCCTTCAGGCCGGCGTAGATGTTGGTCTGGCCGTCGGCGCGGAAGCCGAGCGAATTCTGGAGGCCGATCAGGTCGATCGGGCCGGTCTGGACCGCCCAGTGCGCGCTCTCGTCGAAGGCGACCACACCGAGCTGGTCGGTGGGCGAGAGGGCGTCGGCGGCGCGCAGGATCGCCTCCTTGGCGATATCCACCTTCTCGAAGCCGCGCGTGCCGCTGCCACTGCCCTGCTGGTCGGAGGTGCAATGGCAGTCAGCCATGCTGCCGCTCTTGTCGACCACGGCCACCAGCGCCACGTCCGGGGAGCGCTCCCGGTCGCGGACGGTCATGTAGACGGGGAGCACCTCCTCAAGGGTCGAGTTGAGGTAGCCACCGGCGCCAAAGCTGTTGCGCCCGCCAAGCATCACGAGCCCCTTGCCGAGGTCGCGCACGTAGACCTGCAGGCTGGCCATGGCCGCCGTTCCGAGCTGGGCGGCGGAGATGTTGTCCAGGACCACGGCGTCGTACCCGGCCAGGGTCGCGATCGAGGACGGGACGCCGCCGGCGGGGACCACGGTCACGTGCTGGCGGGCTGTCGCGAGCGCCGCAACCAGGTCCGCCGCGCGCGCCGCGTCGTCGGTGGCCAACAGCACCTGTGGTTCGCCGGTGACCAGCACGTAGGCATCAGCCGCGTTGTTCTCGGTGAAGTGATCCTGCAGCGGCTCGAGCACGGCGCGGAAGACATGGAAGCCAGGCTCATCAGCCTTGAGGCTGAAGGTGACGCTGATCGTCCCCGGCCTGAGCGAGAGCTGCCGCGTGGCGACGGTCGCGCCGTCCGCCAGCAGGCGCAGGGTCGCAGCGGTCGCCACCGTCGAACGCACCCGCACGGTCACGTCCACCGTCTCGCCGACACGGGCTCCGGACGGAGCGTCGACCCCGTCGACCAGCGCTTCGGGGTAGGTGTCACCGCCGGGCAGCACCACGTCCAGCCGGACACCCTGCTCGGCCGCGGACAGGATCGCCTGCTCGGCCTGGCCGCCGGTGTCGTTGCCGTCGGAGAGGAGCACCAGGCGCTGCTGGGTCCCGGCCGGGAAGATGGCGGTCCCGAGCCGCACGGCGGCGGCGATATCGGTGGCGCCCACCACCGGCACCGAGCCGGGTGTCTGGAGCTCGTCGAGCCCCGACGGCAAGCGGTCGACCAGTGCGTTGGCGCCGAAGACGACCACGCCTGCGGTATCGCCCTCGGGGATCTGGCGCACCGCCTCCTTGGCGAAGGCGAGCAGCTCCTCGCGGGTGGCATCCAGCATGGAGGCCGAGGCATCGACTAGGAAGACGACCGAGAGCCGGTCGGACGGCAGCGCCAGCCGCGCCCCGGCCAGCGAGGCGACGATGCAGCCGACGAGCACCAGCCGAATGACGAGCGAGGCGATCCGCCGTGCACGCGGGAGGGTGCGCGAGGCGGCCCACCAGCCAC
>JALYNS010000268.1 GCA_030773035.1 Chloroflexota bacterium | reverse complement strand
TAGCGCTCCTCGAAGATGTGGAGCGGCAGCGGCAGGTGCGGGAAGAGAACGAGGTGAAGGGGGAAGAGCGGCAGCCGCATAGCCGCGCGATGGTGGCACGCAGGGCCTCATCGCGCAAAGGGCGGGCAGTATGCTCCGCGCCACATGCGACGCACGGGCTTCTTCTCCATGGCCACGGGCATCGCGCTGCTCATCGCAACGCTGTCGCCCGCGGCGGCCAGCGGGCCCCTCGCCCAGGAGACAATCGACAAGATCCATGACTTCGCCAGCTCCTCCTTCGACGAGCTGGGCATTCCCGGTGCCGCCGTCCTGGTGGTCGACGGCGACGGCATCGTCTACGAGGAGGGCTTCGGCACCGCCGACGACGCCGACACGCCGGTCACGGCGACAACGCCCTTCCACCTCGCCTCGCTCAGCAAGCAGCTGACCGGCATCGCCGTGATGCAGCTCATCGAATCGGGTGACCTGGAGCTCGACGCGACGGTCCACAGCTACCTGCCCTGGTTCGGCGACGACGGCTCCGACACTGCGAAGATCACGATCGGCGACCTGCTCGCCCACGCCAGCGGCTTTTCGGAGGGGGATGGCCTGACGAACCGGTCTGACGAAGGGACCGATGACGGCGCACTCGAGCGCAACATCCGCCGCCTGGCCGACGTGCCGCTGAGCCACGCCATCGGCCAGTTCGAGTACTCGAACGCGAACTACGACGCGCTCGGCTACCTGGTCGCGGTCACGTCGGGCATGTCGTACGAGGCCTACATGGCGGAGCGCGTCTTCGCACCGTTGGGGATGGTCGACACCTTCACCAGCGAGGCCGATGCCAGGGCCGGTGGAGTGGCCCAGGGCCACTACCCGTTCTTCGGGTTCCCGATCGCCTTCCCGGTCGGCTTCGTGCGGGGCAGTGTGCCGTCGGCTTTCATCGCATCAAGCGCCGAGGACCTGGGGCGCGTCCTGATGGCCCACCTCAACGACGGAGTGGCGGGCGATGGGCAGATCCTGTCGACGGAGGGGATGCGGCAGTTAAGACAGCCCCTCATCCACCCGAATCCCTGGGACGGCTATGGCTGGGGCTGGTGGAGCTATCCGCTCTGGGACGCCGGGCAGCTGGTCGACTCGCCCGATGGCTCGAGCTACGAGGTCCCGGTCATCCTGGAGCACGGCGGGTCTCACTCGACCTACGCCACTGGCATGATCCTGCTTCCTGATGCTGGCTATGGCGTCGTGGTTCTCATGAACGGCAACGACGAGGCGGCGCCGTCCCGCTTCTATCAGATTCACAATGGAATTGCGCAGATCCTGGTTGGCCGGGACGCGGCCGCACTGATCAACTACGACGACCCGCTCGGCCTGTACGGGCGGCAGCTGCTGGGCGCCACCGCCCTGCTGATGATCGTTGGGGTCTGGTGGGCGTTGCGCCAGCTGCGTCGCTGGCGGCGCGATCCGGCCTCCGCACCCCGCGGTCGGCGCGGGATGCTGCGTCACCTCGTCCTGCCGCTCGCCCTTGATGTCGGGCTGACCGTCCTTGCCTGGTGGCTGGTTCTCACTCGCTCGAACCTTGGCCCAGGCGACTACCCGGCGATCCTGCGCCTGGCGCCGGACATCGGCCTGGCGATCGGCCTCATCGCGGTGTTCGGGCTCGTCTGGGGGCTGGTCCGGACCGCGCTCACCCTCCGTGTGCTGCGAGCATCTAACGCCTAAGATCGGGCCATGGCTGACGATCGCTCCTACATCGATGCGAACAACCGGGAGCGCGAGCGCCTGCGCGCGCTCGTCGAGGGGCTGGATGACGAGACGCTCATCGCTCCGGTGAACGAGTACTGGACCGTCGCCGGCGTCCTCGGTCACATGGCGTACTGGGACATCCGCGTCCTGGTCCTGGCCGAGAAGATCTCGAGTGGCGCGCCCTGGGCTCCGGGAGATGCCGAGCCTGACGGCGACTGGCTGAACGACACGACCCGTCCGCTGATCCATGCGATTGCACCCAGGGTGGCGGCCGAGCTGGCCCTGCAGACCGCCGAGCAGTGCGATGCCCTGGTAGCGGAGCTGCCCCTGGACCGCATCCTGCCCGCGGACCCCACCAGCCCGATCTGGCCGGGCCGCAGCGACCATCGCGCCGAGCACCTCGACGAGATCGAGGCCGCCCTCAAAGCGCGCGGTTGAGCCTGGCCTAGACCTGCTCCTGGTCGACGAACTCCATGTCGATCTGCGCGCGCTGCAGCTTCCCGGAGTAGTCGATGTAGACGCTCTTCCACTCGCTGAAGAAGTCGAGTGACGCCTGGCCCACCTCGCGATGTCCGTTGCCGGTCGCCTTTGTGCCGCCGAACGGCAGGTGCGCCTCGGCGCCGATGGTGCCGTGGTTCACGTATCCCAGCCCGGAGTCGAAGTCGCGGATGCTGCGGAAGGCGAGGTTGATGTCCCGCGTGAAGAGCGAGGTCGAGAGGCCGTATTTGACGGAGTTCACGATCCGCACGGTCTCCTCCCACGTCTCCACCGGAATGACCGATGTCACCGGCCCGAAGATCTCCTCCAGGGCGATGCGCGCATCGGGCTTCACCTCGGTGAAGATGGTCGGCTGGAAGAAGCTCCCCTTGCCGAGCGCGCCGTCGCGCGCCGGCTCGCCGCCGATCACCAGGTCAGCCTCTCCGCGACCGATGGCCGCGTACGCCGCGATCCGCTCGACCGCCTGGTCGTTGATGACCGGCCCGACATCGGTCTTCTCGTCCAGGCCATCGCCCAGCACCAGGGCCGCCACGCGCTTGCGTAGCGACTCGACGAACGTGTCATGCACGGACCGATGCACGATCAGCCGCGACGCCGCGGTGCAGCGCTGGCCGCTCGTGCCGAAGGCCGACCAGACCGCGCTGTCCAGGGCGAGGCCCAGGTC
>JALYNS010000267.1 GCA_030773035.1 Chloroflexota bacterium | reverse complement strand
AACGAGGCCCTCATCCACCAGGCCGTGGTGCGGCAGCGCGCCGGCGCGCGGCTCGGGACCTCGGACACGTTGACTCGCGGCGAGGTGCGGGGCGGCGGGAAGAAGCCGTGGCGCCAGAAGGGAACCGGGCGGGCACGGCAGGGGACACGGAGCGCGCCCCAATGGAAGGGCGGCGGCGTGGTCTTCGGGCCGCATCCGCGCGGCTACGAGCTGCGCATGCCGGCCAAGATGCGCCGCGCCGCGCTGCAGGGCGTGCTGACCGGCAAGGCCGAGGACGGGGCCCTGCGGGTGGTGGAGGGCTTTGGCCTGGACGAGATCGGCACCAAAGCCTTCGCCGAGCGCCTCGCCGCCTGGAAGACCGAGGGCAAGGTGCTCGTCATCCTGCCGGCGCGCGACCACGTCGTCGAGCGCTCGTGCCGCAATCTGCCCGAGGTGCGCGTGCTGCTCGCGGACAGCCTCAACGTGGTCGACCTGCTGGCGGCGGACACCATCATCTTCACGCGCGACGCACTCACGCGTGCGCAGGAGGTGTACGCGTGACCGGCGTGAGCGTGCACGACATCCTGGTTCGGCCGGTGATCAGCGAGAAGAGCGTCGCCCAGACCGAGCGCAACAACTACACCTTCGCGGTCGGGCGCGACGCGAACAAGCTCCAGATCAAGGCCGCGGTCGAGGCCGAGTTCAAGGTGACCGTGATCGGCGTGCGAGTCATGTGGGTCAAGCCCAAGCAGAAGCGGCGCGGCCGTCGCACGCTGGGCACGGTTCCCGGCTGGCGCAAGGCGGTGGTCACCATCGCCGCGGGCGACAAGATCGAACTGTTCGAGGCGGTGTAGAGATGCCACTTCGCAAGTACCGACCCACCAGCCCCGGGATGCGGCAGATGACGAGATCGACCTTTGATGAGATCACGACGGCGGTGCCGCACAAGCCGCTCACCGAGCGGCTGGTCCGCAAGGCTGGTCGCAACAGCCAGGGCAAGCTGACTGTGCGGCACCAGGGCGCCGGACAGAAGCGGCTCTACCGCGTGATCGACTGGCGGCGCGACAAGTTCGGCGTGCCGGCCACCATCGCCACGGTCGAGTACGACCCGAATCGATCGGCCCGCATCGCCCTGCTGCACTACGCCGACGGCGACAAGCGCTACATGCTGCTGCCGCACGGCCTGGGAGTCGGCGACGTCGTCATCTCCGGCGCCGACGCCGAGGCGCGAGTCGGCAACGCCCTCCCGTTGGCACGCATGCCGCTCGGGACCCAGATCCACAACGTCGAGATGGTCGCCGGCCGCGGAGGGCAGATCGTGCGCAGCGCCGGCGGCAGCGCGCAGCTGCTCGCCAAGGAGGGAGAGATGGCCACCATCCGGCTCCCCTCCGGCGAGGTGCGGCGAGTGCGCGCCAACTGCATGGCGACGGTGGGCCAGGTGAGCAACCTGGACCATGAGAACCAGGACATCGGCAAGGCAGGACGGAGCCGGCACATGGGTCGTCGGCCCGAGGTGCGCGGCGTGGCCATGAACCCGCGGGACCATCCGCACGGTGGCGGCGAGGGCAAGTCGCCGACGGGGATGCCACCCAAGACGCCGTGGGGCAAGCCCGCCATGGGGCTGCGCACCCGGAAGAACAAGACGACCGGCAAGATGATCGTCCGCCGCCGGTATGGGCGGGGTTAGGAGAGCGCGATGAGTCGTTCCGTCAAGAAGGGACCGTTCGTCGATGCGCGCCTGCTCGGCCGTATCGAGGAGATGAACAAGCACAACGAGCGCAAGGTGCTCAAGACCTGGTCGCGCCCCAGCGTGATCTTCCCGTCGATGATCGGGCACACCATCGCGGTGCATGACGGCAGGCGCCACGTGCCGGTCTTCGTCACCGAGAACATGGTCGGGCATCGGCTCGGCGAGTTCGCCCCCACCCGCCACTACCGTGGCCACGGCAAGGCCACCGATCGCTCGACGGCGCTGAAGTAGGAATCGAGAAGGATGCGCGTCATCGCTACCGCCAAGTACATCCGCATCAGCCCGCGCAAGGTGCGGCTGGTGACTGACCTCATCACCGGCAAGCCGGTCGAGGAGGCTGCCGCCATCCTCCGCTTCCTGCCGAACGCGGCCGCCCGCGACGTGGCCAAGGTGCTCAAGAGCGCCACCGCCAACGCCGAGAACAACTTCAACCTGTCGGCCGATGAGCTCCGCGTGGAGAGCGCCACCGCCGACGAGGGTCCGACGCTCAAGCGCTTCCGGCCACGTGCCCAGGGGCGCACCTTCAGCATCCTGAAGCGAACCAGCCATATCACGGTCGCCGTGGCCGATCGAGAGGAGTCCTGATGGGTCACAAGGTTCACCCCTACGGCTTCCGGATCGGCATCAACAAGCCGTGGCTGGCGAAGTGGTACGCCGACAAGGACTACGCCACGCTGCTCCAGGAGGACATGAAGATCCGTGCCCTGGTCGGCAAGCAGCTCGCCAACGCGAGCGTCAGCCAGGTCGAGATCGAGCGTGGCATCAATCCCGGGACGGTCACCGTCCACTCGGCGAAGCCGGGGATCGTGATCGGCAAGGGCGGGCAGAACGTGGAGCTGCTGCGCACCTCGGTCGGCAAGCTGACCGACAAGAAGGTGAAGCTCGAGATCAAGGAGATCCTGCAGCCCGAGCTCGACGCGGTCCTCGTCGCACAGAACGTGGCCGGTCAGCTCGAGCGTCGGATCGCGTTCCGCAAGGCCGTCAAGCAGACGGTGCAGCGCACCATCAAGGCCGGCGCAAAGGGCGTGAAGATCCAAGTCTCGGGCCGCCTCGGCGGGTCCGAGATGAGCCGCACCGAGTGGGACAAGGAGGGCCGCATCCCGCTCGGCACGCTGCGCGCCGACATCAGCTATGGCGTCGTGCACGCCAGGACGACGTACGGACGCTTCGGCGTCAAGGTTTGGGTCTACCGTGGCGACCAGCTCGGCGAGCGCCCCGGCTCGGCGCGCACCGAGCCCCGCGAGCCGCGGCAGCGCCCGACCCGCGGACGCACGAAGGCGGC
>JALYNS010000266.1 GCA_030773035.1 Chloroflexota bacterium | reverse complement strand
GGGCGGTCGGACCCGCCCGTCGCCGGTTCCCTCACATCGAGACGAGTGCTTCCTCGGCACCGTTGGCCTCGCTGGCGATCGCCGTCGGCAGCCCGTCCTCGCCGGTAGCGGCCACCGCCTGGGCTTCCTTGGCATACTCCTTCTTGCCGCGCCCCGACAGCATCTCCAGGCCGCCGATCACGACCTCCGTCTTCCAGTGACGGATGCCGGCGTCATCGTCCCACTGGCGGGTCTGCAGGCGGCCCTCGACGTCGACCAGCTGCCCCTTGCTCAGGAACTGCCCGCAGATCTCCGCCAGCCGGTCCCAGGCGACCAGGTTGTGGTACTCCGTCCGTTCCGGCGCACCGTTGCCGCGGAACTCGTTGGTGGCCACCACGAAGTTGGCGACCGCCTTCCCGCTGGGCAGCGTGCGCAGCTCCGGGTCGCGGGTCAGCCGGCCCACCAGAAACACCTTGTTCATGCCGAACCATTCCTCCTGCCCGATGCGCGGGCTGAGCGGCGCACCGGGCGAGGCGGCCACCGTATGCGGAGCAGGCTAGGCGCGGAGCCCTTACGGGCCGCTTAGCCGCGGCTTATCGGACCCGCGAAGGGTCGGTACGACCCGATACGCAGCTGGCGGCCAGCAGGCGCTTCAGCACGGCGCAGCGGGCAGAGGCCGCCGCGGAAGGGGACGAGGCGACCCCACGCCGGTGGCCGCGAATGGCGCCTCGGATGAGTCTCTCGAGGCCGTCGTCGCGGTGGAGTCACGCTCGCACGAACGTGCTCCAGGTGGCAAACTCTCTCTTCCAGGAGCGGAGGAGAAGGGATGTCAGCAGGAACCACCCGCATTCGCCAGGTCCGATCGCGCACAGGACGGTGGGCAGTCCTTGCGCCGCTCCTCAGCGTGTTCCTGCTCGCCGCGTGTCAGGCAGCCGGCGAGGGGACGGCGTCATCCAGCCCGGCGGACGAGCCGAGTCAGACTGCAGGCGAATCGACCGCCGCCGCTGTCCCGTCAGCGGAGGAATCCGAAGGCGGTTCCGCCTCGGGTGATGTGACTCTCACCGTCAGCGAGACCAGCGCCGGGCCTGCGCTCGCCGGCGAGGATGGGATGACGCTCTACGTCCTCTTCAACGACGACGATGGCAGCGGCTGCGTCGACGCGTGCGAGGACGCGTGGCCGCCATTCGTCATCGACGAGGGCACCGAGGTGGTGGCCGGGGATGGGGTGACGGGCGAGTTCGGCACCACCACGCGACCGGACGGCACCACGCAGGTCACCTGGTATACCCGGCCGCTCTACTACCACGCCGGCGACACGAGCCCCGGCGACGCGAACGGCCACGAGGTCGGTGACGTCTGGTTCGTGGCCAGGCAGTAAACGCGCCGCGTGACTGCGTCGCGTTGAGCAGCGCACCGGGCGAGGCGGCCACCGTATGCAGAGCAGGCTAGGCACGGAGCCCTTACGGGCCGCTTAGCGGGCGCTTAGCGGATCGGCATCCGCCGACGGCACGGCCCGATAGGCGGCGCGACGCGGCATGCCGGCGGCGCGCAGCAGCTCCACGATGGTGCGTGGCGAGAGGCCGGCGCGGGTCGCCGCGGCTACCAGCGCAGTCGCCTCGAACGGCGCGCTCTCGCCGAGCGGGATGGGGATACTGCTCACCACCAGGGTCAGCTCGCCGCGCGGCTCGGGCAGGGCAGTCGACACCTCGGCCGGGCTGCCGATCAGCACCTCCTCGTGCAGCTTGGTCAGCTCGCGGCAGATGGCCACGCGCGCCCCTGGGACGAGCCGCTCCAGGATGGCAAGCAGCGCGGCGAGACGGTGCGGCGCCTCGAACAGGACGAGCGGCAGCCCCGTGGCGCCGCTCGCAGCCAGGAGTCGCTCGAGCACGGTGGTGCGTGCCGACGCCGGGCGGGCAGGAAGGAAGCCACCGAACAGGAAGCCGGTCGCCTCCACCCCCGAGATGGCCATGGCGGCGGTCACCGCCGACGGACCGGGCAGCACCTCCACCGCGGCCCCCGCTCCACGGGCAGCCGCCACCAGCCGCGCCCCCGGATCGCTCACGGCGGGCATGCCGGCGTCGGTGGTCAACGCCAGCGTCTCACCCCCGGCCAACCGCGCCAGCATGTCGTCGAGCCGCGACGCGGGCGTGTGGTCGTTGAAGGCCATCGT
>JALYNS010000265.1 GCA_030773035.1 Chloroflexota bacterium | reverse complement strand
CGACTCGACTCCGCCCTCCACGATGCGCAGGTTGGGCTGGTGCGCGGCTGAGGCCCGCTGCCGCGCCACCTCGAGGAGGGCCGGATCCGACTCGATCCCGTAGGTGCGCCCCGTGTGGCGGGCCAGCAGCATCGGGTAGTGGCCGATCCCCGTCCCCACGTCGGCGATCCGCTTCCCGGCAAGCGGCACGATCCGCTCCAGCGCGGCGAGCACCTTGCGCTCGGGGTCGATCACCTCTCCCAGGCGCGCGTGCAGATCCGGATCGGCGTCGCTCCAGGCGGGCAGGATGGCGCGCATCACGGAACGCTGACCTGGGTCCACGCGGGGACGCCGTCGCTGACGAGGATCGCGCCGCCGTTCAGGAACTGGAGGTCGAAGGTGAGTGGCCCGGGCGCGACCCGGGTGGCGAGCACCGGGATGGTCAGCGTTGCGCCGGGCAGGAGCGGTCCCCAGCCGAGCGATGTCGTACCCGCCGGCTCGGCGTGCTCGCCCGGACCGTCGACCCACCTCGTCCAGTCCTGCACGAGTGGGTCGCCTCCCTCGCGGATGCGCTGCGTCGATGGCTCAAACGGCGCGAGGAAGATGGTGTCACGCACCGCCGTCGGCCAGCGCAGGACGAGCTCCTGCACCAGGTCCTGGGTCTGGTTGGTGACTACCACCACCAGCCGTCCCGAGCCGCCTGCCTCCAGCTCGACCGTGACCGTGTAGCCGATGGCGGTCAAATCGGTCGTGGGTGGTGTCGGCAGGGTCAGGCCCTGGTCCTCTGACGGGCTGGGCTCGGGCGTTGCGGACGGCTCGGCGGTCGAGGTGCCCTCGGTGCTCGGCTCGACCGACGGGGTGGGCGATGGGATCAAGCCGCAACCGGCAAGCAGAAGCGCGAGGACGAGGGCGAGCGGCAGCGCCGGGGCGCGATTGCGGGGCATCTCGCTACCTTAGGTGATCGACCCGCCAGACGCCGCCCCACCGGTCGGGGAGGGTGACGGCGACGCCACCGTTGGGCGATGGTCGCAGCTCCGCGGGGCGCCCGTCGCTGGTCAGCGACTCCGACAGGCTCGCCATTTCCAGGGGCCCGGGGAGTACGAGCTCGACGGGCTCCTCGCCGGCGTTGGCCGCCACCACCGAGCGGTGCGAGCCGGCGCTCCGCTCGAAGGCGACCGCGGTCCCGGAGGCGACGAGCGTTCGGTGGCCGTCTCCCCGGAGCGCGGGATCCGCGGCACGGGCAGCAACGGCAGCACGTGTGAAGGTGAGGAGATCGGCGTTCCAGTCGGCCTCGTCGGTGGGGAACGTGCGCCGGCAGTCGGGGTCGGCGCGGCCGGTCATGCCGATCTCGTCGCCGTAATAGATGCTCGGCGCACCCGGCATCGCCATCTGCAGCAGCGTCGCGATCCGCGCCGATGCCTCGTCCTCGCCGCACACCGCCAGGACGCGCGGCGTGTCGTGCGAGCCGAGCATGTTGAGCTGCGCCGCGCGGTGCTGGTCGAGGTAGGCGGCGAACAGGTCCTCCATTCGCCCGGCGAAAGCGGGACCGTCCAGCGTACGCAGACCGCGGCGCATCGCGGTGTGGCCGGCCGCCACCGAAAGGTCAAGGTGCGTGCCGGCGGCGAAGCCGAGGATCGCAAAGCCGAGCGGATAGTTCATGGTCGCATCGAAGAGGCGCGGGCCGAGCCACTCGGGGGCCACCGTCCAGATCTCGGCCACCAGGTAGGCATCGGGGTTGGCAGCCCGAACGCGATCGCGGAACTCGCCCCAGAAGGCAAGGTCCTCGATCTCGGCTGCCACGTCGAGCCGCCAGCCGTCCGCCCCGAAGCGGATCCAGTGCTCGGCAACGGAGAGCAGGTACTCTCGCATCTCGGGGTTGGCGACGTTGAGCTTGGGAAGCGCAGGCAGGTTCCACCATGCCTGGTAGCCGAGCGTCTCGAGCGGCAGGGATCGCCGGGTCGTCCCGGGCGACGCGCGATCGGGGTAGGGATTCGGCTCGCGCTCGCCACTCAGGACCGAGGGGCTGAGGTAGAACCAGTCGCGGTACGGCGAGTGGCGCCCCGTCTCGAGCACGTGGTGGAACGGCCAGAAGCCCCGGCTGGCGTGGTTGAAGACGCCGTCCAGGATGACCTTCATTCCCCGCCGATGCGCTTCGTCGAGCAGCTGGCGGAGCGCCTCATCTCCACCCAGCAGCGGGTCGACGACCAGGTAGTCGTAGGTGTGGAAGCGGTGGTTGGCGGCCGAGGCGAAGACCGGGTTCAGGTAGAGCGCGGTGGCTCCCAGCGACTGGATGTGGTCGAGCCGCTCGATGATCCCGAACAGGTCGCCGCCCTTGAAACCATGCACCGTCGGCGGCGAGTCCCAGGGCTCCATCGGTCCCGGCGCGTGCACCCGACCAGAGCGAGCGAAGCGGTCGGGAAAGACCTGGTAGAAGACGGCATCCCGGACCCACCCCGGAGGCGTGCTCTCCGACATTGAGTTCCTCCATGGTTGCGCCGACGCGACGTCCGGACGCGACCTGGCGCCGGCAGGATACCGAATCGGGCGGCTGTTACGATCGCGCCGATGCCGCCAGCCAGCCCGCCATCCATCGACGCGCCACGCGTCCCCATGCCCTGGGGGGTGCGGCTCTGGTTCGCCTGGGCATTCGGGCTGCTGGCGGGGACAGGCATCCTGCTGCCACGCATCATCGCGTTCGTCGACTTCAGCGAGCGGGCTCCCTTCAGCCTGCTGGGCCTCTTCATGATGTTCGAGGTGGCCGCCCTCCTGTTCGGGATCACGGTGGCCATGCAGCGCAAGCGCATCGGGCACCGATTCGCGATCGGCATCGCGATCCTGGCGGCTCCCATCCTGGCCGGCCTGCCTCCCCTTCTCCTCGACTTCCCGCGCAATGCGGTCGCCGGCTGGCTGTCGCTCTTCATCCCGGTCGGCCTGGCGATCACCGTCCTGTTGGTGGTCCTGCTCCTCCGGCCCGCCTCGCGCGCGTACTTCTCCGAAGACTGAGCCGTCGTCGCCCCTCCGTATACTGGTTTTCGTGAAGCATCCGCTGCCCCGATGACCACGGCCGCCGCCCCGCCGCGCACCATGCGGGCGCTGGCCAAGACGCGCCCCGAGCCGGGCCTCGAGCTCGTCCAGCGACCGGTGCCGGTGCCCATCGCGGGCGAGGTGCTGCTCCGCATGGAGGCGGCCTCCATCTGCGGCACGGACCTGCACCTGTTCAGGTGGGATACCTGGGCGAGCGAGATCGTCAAGCCGCCCACCATCCTCGGCCATGAGCTGGCAGGTCGGGTGGTTGCCATGGGCGCCGGGGTGACCCGCGTGCGGGAGGGTGACCTGGTCGGGGTCGAGAGCCACATCGTGGACAGCACCTGCGCGCAGTGCCGCCGCGACGATCGGCACCTGTGCCGCAACCTGAAGGTGATCGGCGCGCACGTCGACGGCGGCTTCGCCGAGTACGTGGTCATCCCGGAGGCGAACGCGATCGAGAGCAACGGGCTCGAGCCGGCGGTCGTGGCGCTCCAGGAGCCGATGGGCAACGCCGTGCACGCCGCCTTCGTCGAGCCGATCGAAGGGCGCACCGTGCTGGTCACCGGGTGTGGCCCGATCGGCCTCTGCGCGGTTGGCATTGCTCGCGCGGGCGGCGCGGCGCTCGTGATCGCCACCGACACGGAGGAGTATCGCCTCGACCTGGCGCGCGGCATGGGCGCCGGCCTTGCGCTCGACGCGCGCGACCCGGCCACGGTGCAGAAGATCCTCGATGCCACCGGGGGCGACGGGGTGGAGGTGGTGCTCGAGATGAGTGGCGCCCAGGCGGCCCTCGACCAGGCGCTGGCCGCGATCACGCGCGGCGGCCGCATCAGCCTGCTC
>JALYNS010000264.1 GCA_030773035.1 Chloroflexota bacterium | reverse complement strand
GATCATAGCCGAGCCCGGCTGGATATCAGCCGACGCGGTTCACCCTCGCGGCTCGGCCGAGCGCGTCGCGCGGGTGAGACGGGGCAGGGGCTGGCGAGGATCGAGCAGCGCAACGATCCGCTCGATCTGCCCCTTCGCCAGGCTTCCGCCGGCGGTGATGCGGGCCGCCAGCGCGTCCACGTCGCGGATCACCTGGACACCCGGCCGCTGACCCGGGTCCCACTCGATCTCGACGCCGCCCGGCGGTGCGAGGCACGCAGTCACCGCCGACGGCAGCGTGGCGCGCTCCAGGTACATCTCCAGGCGACGGCCGGCAAGGCGCGCGGTGGTGATCGGTACGGCGTCCCACGGTATCCAGGAGTCGGTCGCGTCGCTCCAGTGATACCAGTGACCGTTTCGTTTGCGGTAGCGGCCCGCCTGTGCGCGCAGGGTGAGCGCCCAGGTGCCGCCAGGCCCCACCACGACCGACTCGATCGGCTCCGTGCCGCCGGCCAATACGCGCCGCAGGTAGTGGTAGCGGTCGTCGAGCCGTCGGCCGAGCGGGCCGCTCAGCCGGTCGCCGGCCGGACGAGGCAGCGAGAGGCGCAGTGATGACGAGATCGGGCGGTGGATCACCATGGCAGTTGGGGCTTCCCGGTCGTCCATACGGATTCGACGGGCACGAAACCGAGTCTACCGCCGTCGGTCCGCCACGCCTAGCCCGCCCAGATCGCCTGCTAGCATGCGATTCGTGGACGAGCAGACCCCGGGCCGCCTCATTCCGGACGCGATCCGAACCCTCCTCGCGGAGATCGGCGAGGACCCCGGCCGCGACGGGCTGGCCGGCACCCCGGAGCGGGTCAGGCGCATGTACGCGGAGCTGACCGACGGGTATGCCGCCGATCCCGAGGCGCTCCTCAACGGGGCCGCCTTCGAGGTCGACTACGACGAGATGGTCGTGGTCCGCGACATCGAGTTCTACTCGCTCTGTGAGCACCACCTGCTCCCCTTCTTCGGCAGGGCGCACGTCGGCTACCTGCCGCGCGGCCGGGTCATCGGGCTTTCGAAGATCCCGCGCATCGTTGACATGTACGCGCATCGGCTGCAGGTCCAGGAGCGTATGACCCAGCAGGTCGCCACCTTCCTGATGGAGCGCCTCGCTCCGAAGGGGGTCGGCTGCGTGGTCGAGGCGACGCACCTGTGCACGGTGATGCGCGGCGTGCGCAAGCAGAACGCGACGATGGTCACCAGCTCCATGCTCGGCACCTTCCGGCGCGATGCCAAGACGCGCACCGAGTTCCTCACCTTCGTCGGTCGAGCGGCCGACCGCTAGCCCGATGCCATACGCCCCGCTGCTCACCGAGCTGGAGATTGCCGCGGGCCTGGATGGGCTGCCGGATTGGCGGCGCGAGGGGGAGACCCTGCTGCGCACGGTCCGCACCGAGACCTTCCGAGACGCCATCGCGCTCGTCAATCGTGTCGCCGACGCCGCCGAGGAGGCCGATCACCACCCCGATATCGAGATCAACTGGCGGCGGGTCACCTTCCGCCTGACCACCAAGGCGTCGAAGGGCCTGAGCGCGAAGGACCTCGCCATGGCGGCGGCCATCGATCGGCTCAGCGCACCGGTAGAATCAGATCCCGCATGACCGATGCCGCCCGCAGCACGCCGATCCGCGTCCTGATCGCCAAGCCCGGCCTGGACGGCCATGATCGCGGCGCCAAGGTGCTTGCCCGCGGACTGCGCGACGAGGGCTTCGAGGTGATCTACACCGGGCTGCGCCAGACGCCGGAGATGATCGCGGACGCCGCGGAGCAGGAGGATGTCGACGTGGTCGGCATGTCGATCCTGTCCGGCGCCCACATGGCGCTCCTGCCGCGGGTCGTGGAGCTATGTCGCGGGCGTGGCATGGACGACGTCCTGATCGCCGCCGGCGGGATCATCCCTGACGCGGACGTCGCCAAGCTGAAGGCGGCGGGGATCGCCGAGGTCTTCGGCCCCGGCACCAGCATCGGGCAGATCGCCGGCTATTTCCGCGAGCACGCGCGGCGGGCACGTGACTGACCTCCTGGCCGAGCTCGCGTCGGGCGAGCGCCGGCCGCTGGCGCGCCTGTTGACCCGCATCGAGACCGGCGACCCGACCCTCCGCCCGCTGCTGCCGGCCCTCTTCAAGGCGGGCCGCGGCGCGCACCTGGTCGGCGTCACCGGCCCGCCCGGGAGCGGGAAGTCGACCCTCGTCAACGCGCTGACCGCCGAGTGGCGCCGGGCCGGACGCCGCGTCGGGATCCTGGCCGTGGACCCCAGCTCGCCGTATACCGGCGGCGCGATCATGGGCGACCGCATCCGGATGATGGAGCACGCTGCCGACCGCGACGTCTTCATGCGCTCCATGGCCACCCGCGGCGAGCTTGGCGGGCTGGCCGGGACCACCTGGCTGGCCGTGGCCGCGCTCGATGCCGCCGGCTTCGATCCCATCGTGATCGAGACGGTCGGGGCGGGGCAGAGCGAGGTGGAGATCGCGCGGCTCGCCGAGACGACGGTCGTGGTCGAGGTGCCGGAGATGGGCGACGAGGTGCAGGCCATCAAGGCGGGCCTGCTGGAGGTGGCTGACATCATCGCCGTCAACAAGGCCGATCGGCGAGGCGCCGACCGCGCCGCGCGGCAGCTGCGCGCGATGCTTTCGACCGCCGGCGGCCGCGTCACCCGCAAGCCGCCGCCCGTGCTGCTCACCACAGCCACCACCGGCGAAGGCGTGAGCGCGCTCGCCGGAGAGATCGAGCGACACCGTTCCGTGGCCCGCGAGCCAGCCAGGGCGCGTGATCGGGCCGGAAGCCAGCTGCGCAGGTCTTTGGCCGACCTCGCTGTCGGAAGGGCGTCGAGGCAGCCGGGCTGGGAGGCCGCCGTCGAAGCGGTGGCTCGTCACGACCTGGACCCGCTCACCGCCGCCGAGGAGCTCCTTCCCTAGGTCTCGACCAGGTCCTTTCCCATCTGGACCGATGTCTCCGCGTAGCCAAGGGAGCGGTACAGGCCGCGAGCACGGTCGTTGCCGCCGAACACGTTCAGCTCCACACGGCCGATCCCGCGGGCTCGCGCCTCGCCCTCGGCCAGCAGCATCGTCTGGCGTCCGAAGCCACGACCGCGTTGCGCCTCGTCGATCTCGACGCCGTAGATGAAGAGCGTTCGGCGCTCGGGCGTTCCACGCTCGGCGACCCAGAGGTGGCCCACCGACGCCCCGTCCACCTCGGCCACGAAGATCCACTGGCCCGCGGTGGCGAGGCCATCGGGCAGGAGCGCAAGGTGGTCTTCCCGGGACTTCTGCTCTGCCGCTGTCTGGAGCATCCCACCATGGACCACCATGTCGAGCGTGTAACCGGCCTCCGAAGCGGCGATGAAGGCGGGGTACTCATCGGGCCGCATGGGGCGCAGGCGTACGGTCGGCTTGGCAGGCGTCATGGTCCGGGGGGATTATCGGTGCTGGTACGCTACTCAGCCATGAGCCTCGATCGGGTCTTCGTCATCGGCGCCGGCCTGATGGGGCACGGCATCGCCCAGGTGAGCGCCGCGGCGGGCAAGTCGGTGACGCTTGCGGACCGCACCGTCGAGCTGGCCGAGAAGGGGAAGGCGCGCGTCGCCGGAAACCTGGCGCGGCTGGTCGACAAGGGCAAGCTGGCGCCCGAGGAGGCGGACGGCATCCTGGCCCGCATCGGCATCGGTGTGGGAGGCGACGGGGCGGCAGGCCATGCGATCGTGATCGAGGCGGTCTTCGAGGACGAGGCCATCAAGCGCGACACCTGGCAACAGCTGAGCACTGCGGCCGATGCCGATGCCATCTTCGCCAGCAACACGAGCAGCATCAGCATCACGTCGCTGGCAGCTGCGACCGACCGGCCGAGCCGCTTCATCGGCCTCCATTTTTTCTCGCCCGTGCCGGTGATGGGCCTGATCGAGATCATCCGCGGGCTCGAGACCGATGACGCCACCCACGCCGCCGCCCTCTCCTTCGCCGCGGACCTGGGCAAGACAGTGATCGAGTCGAAGGATTACCCCGGCTTCCTCGTCAATCGCATGCTCGGCCCGTTCATCAACGAGGCGATCTTCGCGCTGATGGACGGCACTGGCAGTGCCGAGCACATCGACGCCGGCGCGAAGCTGGGCCTGAACCACCCGATGGGTCCGCTCGAGCTGTCGGACTTCATCGGCAACGACGTCATGCTCAACGTGATGGATGTCCTGTATCGCGGCTTCGGCGATCCGAAGTTCCGCGCTGCTCCTCTGCTGCGCCAGATGGTCGCCGCCGGGCACCTCGGACGGAAGACGGGACGTGGATTCCACCGCTACGACGAGCGGGGGGCCAGGATCGGCTGATGGCCACCACTGCGGCGCCCACGCGGCCCGATCCGAATGCGCTCAGCGAGGAGGAGCGCGGCGTCCGCGACACGGCCCGCGAATTCGCCGTGCGGGAGCTGGCGCCGACCGTCGCCCAGCGCGACGAGGAGGAGCGCTACGACCGCGGCCTCTTCACGCGCATGGGCGAGCTGGGGCTGACCGCGATCCCGTATCCGGAGGATCTGGGCGGGGCGGGCCTCTCCTACTTCGCATGGGTGCTCGCCTGCGAAGAGATCGCCGCAGCCGACATGGGGATGGCGGTCAGCCTCTCGGTCCACGTCCTTTCGCAGCTCTGCATCCACTCCCACGGGACCGACGAGCAGCGAGCGCGACTGCTCCCTGCCATGGCCGCGGGGACCCACCTCGGCGCCTTCGCGCTGAGCGAGCCCGGGGCGGGCTCGGACGCGGCTGCGCTGTCGCTCTCCGCCCGCCGCAGCGACGACGGCTATGCCCTGACCGGGACCAAGGTCTGGATCACCAACGCCGGCGAGGCTGACATCTACGTCGTCTTCGCGACCGTCGACCGCTCGCGGGGCAGCGACGCCATCACCGCCTTCGTCGTCCCGCGCGACACGCCCGGCTTCCGGGTCGGCAGCCACGAGCGAAAGATGGGCATCCGCGACTCGCCCGCGGCCGAGCTGGTCTTTGATGGGGCGGTGGTTCCCGAGGCCAATCGGCTCGGCGCCGAGGGCGAGGGCCTGAAGGTGGCGCTCGGTTCGCTCGCCTCGGGGCGGATCAGCATCGCCGCCGCCTGCACCGGTCTTGCGCGGGCTGCGCTCGAGCACGCCGTCCGGTACGCGACCCAGCGCACCCAGTTCGGCCGCCCCATCGCCGAGCAGGAGATGATCCAGGCGATGCTGGCTGACGCAGCGGTGGCGGTCGATGCGTCGCGCCTCCTCACCTGGCGTGCCGCCCGGCTGCGCGACGCCGGCGGCTCGATCAACGCGGCCAGCAGCATGGCCAAGATGTTCGCCAGCGATACCGCCATGCGGGTGGCCACCGATGCGGTGCAGGTCTATGGTGGCGCGGGCTACTCCCGCGACAACCCGGTGGAGCGCTTCATGCGCGACGCGAAGGGGGCGCAGATCTACGAGGGAACGAACCAGGTCCAGCGACTCATCATCGCCCAGCAGCTGATCGACGAGATGCGGAGGTCCGACCGATGACCACGACCATCGCCCGCGAGGCACCTGCCGAGGCTGCCCCGCCTCGCCGGCTCGAGACCGAGATCGAGCCGCTCGACATCCCCGCCGAGCTGCGCGCCGACAGCCTTGTGGCGCTCGTCCACAACTCGGTGCTGCGCAACCCCGACAAGGAGGCGTTGCGCTGGAAGCTGCCCAAGACGAAGCGCGCAGCCGAGGGTCCCCCGGAAGCGGAGGAGGTCGCCTGGACCAGCCTCAGCTACCGCCAGACGTGGGACTGGATCACCCAGGTCGCGATGGGCCTGAAGCACCTGGGCATGCGAGATGGTGACCGCATCTGCATCATGAGCCGCACCCGCCCCGCCTGGCTGGCGGCGGACCTCGGCTCTCTCTCGCTCGGCGCGGTCACCTGTCCGATCTATCCATCCGTCGAGCCGAAGCAGGCTGCCTTCGTGATCAACAACGTTGGCGCCCGCCTCATCTTCGTCGAGAACCTGCAGCAGGCGGCAAAGATCGACGAGGTGCGCCCCGAGTGCCCGACCCTGGAGCACGTGGTCGTGATCGACGACCGCGGCCGGCTGCCGGAGGGGGCGATCAGCTTCGACGACATCTTCGACCTGGCCACCGCGGACCCCGGCGAGATCCGCGAGTGGACCGAGACCTGGTCCGCATACGGCCGCGACAAGGTGGCGACCATCGTGCACACCTCGGGAACCACCGCCAACCCGAAGGGCGTGGTCCTGACCCATGGCAATATCCTGCACAACTTCGAGGGCGGTGTGCAGGCGGTCGACTTCAACGAGGACGACCTCTTCCTCTCGTTTCTGCCCCTCTCGCACATGACCGAGCGGGCGGCCGGCCAGATCGTGCCACTCGGTCGCGGCTGCACGATCGCGTACGCCGAGCCGGCGATCGAGCGCCTGGCGGCCAACATGGCGGAGGTGCGCCCGACCGTGATGGTCGCCGTGCCCCGCCTGTACGAGCGCCTCTACTCGCGCGTCATATCGACCGTGGAGGCAGGCCCCCACCTGCGCCAGCGGATCTTCTACTGGGCGCTGAAGCTGGGTCGTGCGAAGTACGCCAACCACGTGGCGGGCGTGCCGAACTCGGCCTGGCTGCGGCTGCAGCTCAAGGTCGCCGATCGGCTCGTCTTCCACAAGATCAAGGCCCGTACCGGCGGTCGGGTGCGCTACTTCGTGTCCGGTGGCGCCCCGCTGTCGCAGGAGATCGGCGAGTTCTTCTTCGCGATGGGGATGCTGATCCTGGAGGGATACGGCCTGACCGAGACGGCGCCTCTGCTGACCATCAGTCGGCCCGCCGACTTCAGGTTCGGGACGGTCGGCAGGCCGGTCGCCGAGACGCAGATCCGGATCGACCCGACCAATGGCGAGGTGCTGGCGCGCGGCCCGCAGGTGATGCAGGGCTACCTCAACCAGCCCGAGGAGACCGCGAAGGTGATCGACGCCGATGGCTGGTTCCATACCGGCGACATCGGCGAGCTGGACCCCGACGGGCAGCTGCGCATCACCGATCGACTCAAGAACATCCTCGTGCTCGCCAACGGCAAGAACGTGGCGCCGGCGCCGATGGAGATCGCCATCCTGACCAGCCGCTACGTCGCCCAGGCGGTGATCCTCGGCGACAACGAGCCGTACACCGGCGTGCTCATCGTCCCCGACTTCGAGCAGGTGGCGACCTGGGCGGCCGCCAACGGGGTCGCCGAGATGCCCGCCGAGCAGCTGGTCGCCGAGAAGGCGGTCCAGAAGCTGATCGAGGGCGAGGTGAAGGCCAAGCTCGACGGCTTTGCGATCTACGAGCGACCACGACGCGTGGCACTCCTGCCACGTCTCCTCTCCGAGGAGGAGGGGGAGCTGACCCCATCGCTCAAGGTCAAGCTCCGGGTCGTGGTGGAGAAATGGGCCGACAAGGTGGCCCACCTCTTCGGCGACGACGACAAGGAGTAGGCTCGCCGCCGATCCGGCGCGCCCGGCGTACCATCACCCCATGAGCGACGTATCTATCCTGGCCGCCGCGCGCACCCCCATCGGGAAGTTTGGCGGGGGCCTCTCGACGGTTCCAGCCACGGACCTTGGCGCCACCGCCATCCGGGCCGCGGTGGCGCGCGCCGGCATCGCCCCCGAGCGCGTGGACGAGGTCTTCATGGGCCAGGTGCTCCAGGCGGGGGCCGGGCAGGCCCCGGCTCGCCAGGCTGCGCTGAAGGCCGGCCTGCCGGACAGCGTCTCGGCCACCACCATCAACAAGGTCTGTGGCTCCGGCTTGAAGGCGGTGATGCTGGGGGCAGCCTCCATTCGAGCCGGCGACGCGAACGTGATCGTGGCCGGCGGCATGGAGAACATGAACCTGGGCCCATATCTCCTGCCCGGCGCTCGCGCCGGCTATCGGCTGGGCGACGCCGAGCTGGTCGACAGCACGGTCCACGACGGGCTTTGGTGCGCCATCTGCGACGTGCACATGGGGATCCACGCGGAGCGGGTGGCTGCCAAGCACGAGGTGAGCCGCCAGGCGCAGGATGAGTTCGCCCTGCGCTCACAGCAGCGCGCCCTGGCCGCCATCGCCGACGGTCGCTTCGGCGAGGAGATCGTCGCGGTGGAGGTGCCTGGCAAGGAAGGGTCGACCGTGGTGGACACCGATGAGAACCCCCGCGGCGACAGCTCGCTGGAGGCGCTTGCCAGGCTGAAGCCGGCATTCCAGCTCGATGGCGGCACGGTCACCGCCGGCAACTCGCCCGGCATCACCGACGGCGCCGCGGCGCTGGTGCTCGCCTCGGCCGAGGCGGTGGCGCGCGATGGCCTCGCGCCGTTGGCACGCATCACCGGCTACGCGCAGGCGGACGTCGCACCGGAGTGGCTCTTCGAGGCCCCGATCGACGGCGTGCGCCGCCTCCTCGAGAAGCTCGACCTTTCGCTGGATGCCTTCGACCTGATCGAGATCAACGAGGCGTTCGCGGCGCAGGTGCTGGCCGATGGCAACGCCCTCGGCTTTGACTGGGAGCGGGTCAATGTCAACGGGGGTGCCATTGCGCTCGGCCACCCGATCGGGGCGTCCGGCGCCAGGGTGCTGACCACGCTGCTGTACGAGCTGCGACGTCGCGGCGGGCGACGTGGCCTCGCCACCCTCTGCCTCGGCGGCGGGGGAGCGGTCGCCCTGGCCGTGGAGATGGTCTAGCCGCACCAGGCGGCCCACGCCGGCGTGACCTTCGGCAGGGACGCATACGCTTGACCCGACCCTATAATCGGGCCGCCTGCGCACCGGCCAGCTCCCGCCACCACTGCAGCGGAGGCGCCGGCTCGCGACCTACTGGAGGCTCGAAAGCAGCACCCATGGCAAGTTCGAATCCGGTCGCCGAGAAGCCGAACATCTGGGCCGTGGCCCAGGCCCAGTTCGACGCCGCGGCCGAGCAGCTCGACCTGGATCCCGGCCTGCGCCGCGTGCTCCGCGTTCCACAGCGCGAGCTCACCGTTCATTTCCCGGTGACCATGGACGACGGCCACGTCGAGGTCTACACCGGCTTTCGCATTCAGCACAACGTCAGCCGCGGCCCGGGCAAGGGCGGCATCCGCTACCACCAGGACGTGACCCTCGACGAGGTGCG
>JALYNS010000263.1 GCA_030773035.1 Chloroflexota bacterium | reverse complement strand
TCGCTCCGGCGGCCACTCGGGCGGCCATCATCGATTCGGGGCCGAGGTACGTGTCCGGATCGATCCAGCCACCACCCTGGAGCGCGGCGTTGTCGAGCAGGTCGAGGTAGGGCTCGGGGTGCACCCTCGCCAGCGCGACGCGGTCGGCCGGCACGATCTTCGCCCGGTGAAGGGTCGCCCCCGACGCGGCCGCGCCATCCGCCACCCCCCCCGCGGCCGCCTCGAGGCGCTCTGGTCGTTCGGCGTGGCCGGGAGGACGGTGGCCTGCCATGACCGGGTCGGTCAGCAGCAGGACGCGCGGAGCTTTGGCCATCGGTCCTAGCGCCGGATCAGGCGGATGATCAGCAGCGAACCTTCGAAGAGGAGGAACATCACGCCCGACAGGATGAGCGGCGAGATCGGGTCGCCGCCAGGGGTCAGGACGATCGCCAGCAGGACGATGATGACGATCGCCCAGCGCCGTTGGGCGGCCAGGCGTCGATGGGTCAGGATGCCGACCCTGGCCAGGCCGATCAGCACGATCGGGAACTCGAGCACCAGCCCGAAGGCGAGCAGCATGGTGGTCACAAAGCCGATGTACTTGTCGACCGTGAGCAGGGGCTCCAGCGTGTCGCCGCCGAAGGAGAGGAGGAAGTTGAACGCGTACGGGATGACGACGTAGCCGATCACGACCCCGAGCACGAAGAGCAGCAGCGCGGCGAGGATCACGGGCCAGATGAAGCGCCGCTCGCGCGACGTCAGCCCGGGCGTCACGAAGCGCCACACCTCGAACAGGATGACCGGCATGGCCAGGGCGATCCCCAGGAACCCGGCGATCTTGAGCTGGGCTCCGAACGCGTCGGCCGGCCCGGTGAAGTAGAGGGTCTGGTACGCGTCGGGCAGCGGGGCGCGCAGCAGGTTGAGCACGGGTCCCGAGACGGCGAAACCTGCGGCCGCGGCGACCAGGATCGAGATCACCACGATGATGAGCCGCCGACGCAGCTCCTCGAGGTGCTCGATCAGGCTCATCGTCGCCCCGTCGTCGGTCACGGACGCCTCAGCTGCTCAGCGGGCACGGAAACGCCACGGGCCGGTCCGTCCCCAAGGGTCGACCTGCGTGAGACGGGCTACTTCGCCTCGGGCGCGTCGTCGGGTGCCGCCACGTCGCGCGACGGAGCGGCGGTGGGCTTGCTCGGCTCCCCGCGGATCGAGCTCTCGAGGTCGTTCGATGCCTTTCGGAACTCGCGCACGCCTTTTCCGATGGCGTTGCCGATATCCGGCAGCTTGCCGGGGCCGAACACGATCAGCACCACGACGAGCAGGATCACGAGCTCAGGCCAACCGATCATGGGCATGTCTGTCGCGGTACCTCGCTGGCGGCGCTAGGCCGGCAGTGTAGCACCCGCCTCCTGCATTCGGACCGACCACGCCTGGGCCGATGCGGCGGCAGCTGGGCGCCAGTCGTCGCCCAGCGACGCGCCCGCGATCCCGCGCGAGATGCTCACCAGGCCGGGGGCGGCGGTCCCGTGGCAGTTCGCCAGGGCCGCGTTGAGGTCACCGCCCTGCGCCCCCACCCCCGGGACCAGGAAGCCCGGGCCCGGTGCGATGCGTCGCAGGCGCAGCAGCTCGGACGGCGCCGTGGCTCCGACCACCAGCCCCACGCGCCCGTCGGTCCACGTTTCGGCAGCCCAGCTCGCCACCCGCTCGTGGAGGGGCGTGCCGCCGACCGGCAGATCCTGGAGCCGCCCCGCGCTCGGGTTGCTGGTGCGAACCACGAGGTAGACGACGCGCCCCGGGTAGGCGAGGAATGGCTCGACCGCGTCCTCGCCCAGGTAGGGCGACAGGGTCACCGCATCAGCCGCCAGGCCGCCGAAGAGCGATGCCGCGTAGCGCTCGGCGGTCGAGCCGATGTCGCCGCGCTTCGCGTCGAGCACCAGGAATTGGTCGTCCGCGACGTCGCCCACGAGGCGCTCGAGGGCGGCCCATCCGGCTGATCCGAATGCCTCGAAGAAGGCGACGTTGACCTTCACCGCGGCTGCGTGCTCGCCCGCCGCCTCGAGCAGGCCGCGCGCGAACGTCTCGACCCCGCGCACGTCGCGCGACAGTTCGTCCGGCAGCGCGTCAGGGTGCGGGTCGATGCCGAGGCAGAGCGGGGCACCCAGCAGGGCGATCCGGCCGCGCAGCCTGTCGAGCGGCGCCGGACGGTCGTTCGTCATGGCGACGTTGGCGTCCCGGCGACGGCCTCTGCGACGGCCTTGCCGACCGGGATCGCCGCGGCGGCGCGGCGTTCGAGCAGCGGGCTGGCGGCGGACTCCGCGTAGTCGACCACCCGGATCCGCAGGCGGGGCAGCCCCTGGAAGAGGTCCCGCTCCAGGGTGCCGACCAGGTCGACAGCGCTCCCCGGCTCCGGGAGCGGCCGGTCGATCGGCATCCCGAACGCGATCGCGTCGAAGACCTCGTCGCCCCTGCGCATGCGCAGGGAGAGGTGGTCGCCGGTGGCTCCCACGCGACGCGCCTCCGCCACGCGCAATCCGGTGACGGCCAGCAGCGGCTCGACGTGCCCGGCGCCAAAGGGTGCCAGGCGCGCGATCTCCTCGGCCAGCGGCCAACCGAGGTGCGCGGCGGGCAGCACCAGGTCGATATCAAGGGCCGTGGCGCGCAGTGCCATCCGCCCCGGATCGGCCGGGAAGGGGCGCGGCAGCGCCGCGAAGGCAGCCGCGAAGCCGGGCCAATCGGCGCGGCGCAGGCTGAAGCCTCCCGCCGCCGGATGACCCCCGCGCTTCAGCAGGAAGGGGGCACAGGCCTCGAGCGCGAGCGCCACGTGAAAATCGGCAGGGCCGCGGACCGAACCGCGAAGCTCATCCTCGACCGGGGCGGCGACCGCCACCGGCCGTCCCAGCGACTCGACGAGCCGGTTCGCCACCAGGCCGAGCACGCCCGGGGCCCAGCCCTCCCCCACCAGCGCCAGGGGCCCCTCTCCGGGCGACGCCGCGGCCATCAGGCGCGCCTCATCGATGGTCGCCACGGTGATCGCGCGCCGCTCCAGGTGCACCCGCTCGAGCTCCTCGGCGATCTGCTCCGCGACGGCGGGGTCATCCTCGAGCAGCAGGGAGATCGCCAGCTCGGCATCCGCGATGCGGCCGGCGGAGTTGATGCGCGGCGCCACGCCGAAGGCGAGGTCGCGCGCGGTCGGCTCGGCCGGCAGCTCGGCCGAGCGTGCCAGCAGCGCCCGCAGCCCCGGCCGGGAGGTCGCCGCAAGCTCGTCGAGCCCGAGCCGCACGATCGCGCGGCTCTCGCCGGTCATCGGCGCCATGTCGGCGACGGTTCCGATGGCGGCCACCCCGGCCAGGTCGGCGGCTGACCGCCCGCGGCGCGCCAGCAGCGCCGAAGCCAACTTGAACGCGATCCCGGCGCCGGTCAGGTCGGGATCGGGGTAGGCGCAGTCAGGTCGGTGGGGGTCGACCACGGCGACCGCCGGCGGCAACGGCCCCGATGGCAGGTGATGGTCGGTCACGATCACGTCCATGCCGAGCCGCCCCGCATCCTCGACCTCGGCCACGTTCACCACGCCGCAGTCGCACGTGATCACCAGGCTCGCTCCCGCGGCGCGCAGGCGCTCGAGCCCGGCCAACGAGAGGCCGTATCCCTCCGCCAGGCGCGAGGGCACATGGCGCAGCGGCTCGACCCCCAGCGCCCGCAGCGCAAGCACCCAGACCACCACGGCGGTCATTCCGTCCGCGTCGTAGTCACCCCAGATCGCGATCCGCTCGCCGCTGTCGATCCCCCGCTCGATCCGATCCAACGCCACGTCGGCATCGGCCATCAGCGCGGTGTCGTGGAGCGAGGCCTCGCCGGCGTGCAGGAAGCGACCGAGCTGCTCATCGTCTCGAAAGCCTCGCCGCGTCAGCAATGTCGCCACCGGACGCCCGAAGCCGGTGAACGTGGCTGGCTCCGGGACCGGCTCCGGCAGGAGCCATTCGAGGCGCGGCAGGATCACCCGGCCATGGTAGTCGGGCCGGCTTACCGCGGACGTATCGGGCCGTTATCGGCAAGGCGTGAGCCCGACACTGGGAGCTAGCGACCGGCCGCGCGCGGGGCCTTTCGGGCGGCCGCCAGGGCGCGCGCCTTGCGATTGGTATCCCACTCGTACCACGCGGCGAGCAGCTGGCTTGCGTTGAAGATCGACGAGTAGGTGCCGCTGATCACCCCGATCAGCAGCGCCAGGGTGAAGGTGCGGATCGTCGCCGGTCCGAGCAGCAGCAGCGCGCTCAGCGTCACCACCACCGTCAGGCTCGTGTTGATCGAGCGACCGATCGTCTGCAGGATCGAGTGGTTGACGATGGCGCCGAATGGCTCCCCGGCGTGGCGCACCCGGTTCTCCCGGATCCGGTCGAAGACCACGATCGTATCGTGCACCGAGAAGCCGATGATCGTCAGCAGCGCGGTCACGAAGAGCGCGTCGAACTCGAGACCGAAGAAGTAGCCCAGCATCGCGAAGACGCCGACCACCACGATCACGTCGTGCAGGAGCGCCACGATGGCGGCGGTGCCGTAACGGAACCCGAAGCGTGCCCACAGGTAGAGGAGGATGAAGAGCTCGCCGATCACGATCAGGATGATCGAGGTGCGAACCAGCTCCGATCCGACCGTCGGCCCGACGGTGACGATGCTGCGCGGCTCGCCCGCGCCGAAACGTGGGATGAGCTGCTTCTCCAGGGCATCGAAGGGCGTGCCGGGGATCACCGGTGGCGGGGTTGGGCTGGGAG
>JALYNS010000262.1 GCA_030773035.1 Chloroflexota bacterium | reverse complement strand
GTGCCTGTGCCGGATCGGCGGTGGACGCGTACGCCACCAGCCTCGTCTCCTGTCCGGGCTGCGGGTCGAATCCCGCAGGAACGACGAGGACGAAGTCGAGGTTGCCCTCTTCCAGCGCGGCCAGCCGGTCAGCACGCGACCCGCTCGACAGCTCGATGTAGTCGTACGCCTCCAGGCGCTCGCTGAGCCGGCTGCTGGCGGCGTTGTCTGCCTCGTCGACGAGGCCGAGCTGGATCGTGGTCGAGCCCTCGAAGTTCAGCACGCCAAAGATCAGCATGATGATGAGCGGCAGGAAGAGGCTGAAGAAGACAGCCGCGCGGTTGCGCACGAACATCAGCACGCTGGCGACGAAGAGCGCCCAGAACACGCCGATGCGGATGCCGAAGGGTCGCATCGGTCAGTCGTCCTCCCGCAGGTCGTGACCGGTCAGGTCGAGGAAGACGTCCTCCAGGTTGGCGAGGCGCTCGACACGGGCCTTGGTGAACCCTCGCCCGATGAGTGAATCAACGAGCCGATCGGGCGCGTCGAGTGCCACGATCACGCCGCGATCCATGATCGCCACGCGATCGCAGAGCTCCTCCGCCTCCTCCATGTAGTGCGTGGTCAGCACCACGGTGTGGCCGCGCTTGCTGATGTCGCTGACGAAACCCCAGAGGTGGCGTCGCGCCTGTGGATCGAGGCCGGTGATCGGCTCGTCCAGGAAGAGGACCCGCGGGTCATTGACCAGGGCTGCGGCGATGCTGAAGCGCTGCTTCTGGCCGCCGGAAAGGGTCCGCACCTGCGACCGTGCCTTTTCGGTCAGCTCGACCTGGGCGAGCAGCGCCATCGCGTCCACGTCGCGCTCGTAGAGGTGGCCGAACAGCTCGAGCAGCTCGACCAGGTTCAGCTCGTCGAAGAAGCTCGACGCCTGAAGCTGGATCCCGATGCGCGCCTTCACGCCGCGCGGATCCTTGCTCACATCGATGCCGTCCACGATGGCGCTGCCGGAGTCGATCTGGCGCATGCCCTCGATCATCTCGAGCGTCGTCGTCTTGCCGGCGCCATTCGGCCCCAGGATCCCGAAGACCTCGCCCTCGGCGATCTCGAAGCTCACCCCATCGACCGCCTGCAGGCTCCCGTAGCGTTTGCGGAGGTCGCGCGCGATCACGATCGGTGAGCCCGGCGAGCGGGTGGGGGGCGCGGGGGCCAGGGTGTCTTGCGCCATAGGCCCCAGATGCTAGCCGATCGACCTACGCGTGGCGCCAGACTCGCCACAGGGCGGCAGGATCGCTGAGCGGATCGCCGTGCACCAGGAAGAAGTCGGCCGGGCCGCCCTCGCGGACCGTCCCTGCGTCCGGCTCGCCGAGCAGCTCACCACCGCGCCAGGTGGCCGCCGCGAGCGCGTCAACCGGCTCCAGCCCGGCGGCCACGAGCGACTCCACCTCCCACGCCAGGTGGTTGGCCCGCGATGATCCGCCCCCGAAGTCGGTACCGGCGGCGATCGTGACCCCGGCGTCCCGCGCGATGCGCACGCTCGCTTCAACCGCCTCCAGCTGATCTGCGTAGGCGGCCATGCGCCCCGCGCCGGCAAAGGTCGAGATGCGCGTGGTGCGGCCGAATGACACGAACGAGCGCAGGACGGTGAGGGTCGTGACCAGCGCGGTCCCCCGGGCGGCCATGTCGCGTGCCACGTCGGCGTCCAGCTGGTTGCCGTGCTCAACTGAATCGACGCCACCGGCCACCGCCACCCGCACGCCGGCGATGCGGCCGACGTGCGCCGCGACCTTTGCGCCCCGGGCGTGGACCGCATCGGTCACGCGCTGGACCTCGTTCAACGTCCACGCGGACTGCGACGGCTCGCTCGAGTCGAAGTAGACCTTCACCAGGTCGGCACCGTCGTCCAGCTGGCCATTCGCGAGGGAGAGCAGCTCGTCACCGTTTCGCGCGGCGACGCCGACGCCGGCAGGCAGGGCACCGGGCCGCGTCATCCAGGTCCCCGCGGCGCGGATGGCGGGGAACTGCGGCCGGCCTCGCCATCGATCGCGGACGCCGATCGCCAGGGCGCGGTGCCGGCCATCCACCGGATCGTCGACGACCGGCGAGCCGACGTCGCGCAGCCAGCGAATCCCGGCATTCCAGGCCAGGCGCCCGTTCGCCTCCGCGTACTCCGCCAGCCGCTCGGGAGGGTCGAGGAAGCGGTCGATCCATCGCGCCCCGCCGGGGCCGGTGACGTGGCTGTGTGAATCGACCATGCCCGGCACGATCGTCGCGCCGGACGCATCGATCACCTCTGCGTCGCCAGGGTCGTCTTCACCGCCCACAGGCCGGATCCAGCGGATGACGCCCCCGTCCACCAGGACGCTCACGCCGCGTTGCAGGCTGGCGGAGCGACCATCGGCCAACGCGGCGTCGCGATACAGGAACCGACCGGTGGGCGCCAGCGAGGCGAAGGGCGTGGGTCGGGGAGTTGTCGTCGCGGTGGGGCTCGCCGCGGCCGTCGCCGTCGCGGATGCCGGCGGCGAGGCGCGCGGAGTCGGCTCGATACAGGCGGCGAGGAGCGCGGAGGGCACCGCCACCGCGCCGAGCTGCAGGACGCGGCGCCGCGAGATCGGCCGATGCTGCGATTCGTCCATCCGGCTCCCTATCCCGACCGGACCAGCTCGCGGTAGAGCGCCACGGTCTGGTCCGCGATCGAGGACCACGAGAACTGCTCGACTGCGCGCCGACGGCCAGCGGCGCCCAGCGCCGCACGACGCGCCGGATCGGCCATCAACCCATTGACGGCGGCGGCAAGGTCCAGCGCGAATCGGTCCGGGTCGACCGGGGTCATCGGCTCATCCGCGCGAAGCTCCACCTCCACCAGCACGCCGGTCTCGCCGTCGACGACCACCTCGGGAATGCCGCCCACGGCGCTCGCCACCACCGGGCGGGCGCACGCCATCGCCTCCAGGTTGGTGATCCCGAACGGCTCGTAGACCGAGGGGCACACGAACACCGCGGCATGGCTGTACAGCTGCCGGATCTCCTCGCGGCTCAGCATCTGGGGGATCCAGACCACATTGCGCCGATCGAGCTGTGCCTCCGCAACCCCCGCCTCCACCTCGGCCGCCAGCGCGGGGGTGTCGGGCTGCCCTGCGGCCAGCACCACGCCGATGCCGGGCGCGAGGTGCCGGATGGCACGGACCAGGTGGACGATCCCCTTCTGGCGGGTGATGCGTCCCACGAAGAGGAGGTACGGGACGTTCGGATCGACGCCGTGACGGACGAGGGCATCGCTGGCGGAGTCGGGAGCAAAGAAGTTGGCGTCGATTCCGTTGTGGATGACGTGCACCCGCTCGGGCGCGACGTGGAAGTGGCGCAGCACGTCATCCTGCGTGCCGCGGCTCACGGCAATCACGGCGTCTGCCGCCTCGAGCGCGGTCCGCTCGACCCAGCTGGAGAGGTCGTAGCCTCCGCCAAGCTGCTCCCGCTTCCACGGTCGCAATGGCTCGAGCGAATGCACGGTCACCACCAGCGGGACCGAATAGGCCCGCTGCACCAACAGGCCGGCAAGGTGGCTGTACCAGGTGTGGCAATGGACCAGGTCCGCGTCGGTCGGGTCGGCCGCCATGACCAGGTCGCGGGCGAAGGCGTCCCAGGCGGGGCCTAGCCTGTCGTCGCCGGGTGGCAGGTCTCGCGCCGCGGGATAGCCGCGCACCCGCCAGCCCTCCGCGGCCTCGTCCTGCTCGCCGAAGGCCCGAACCTCAAGCGAGATACGGCTGCGCAGCTCGCGGGTCAGCTCCGTCACGTGCATCCCAGCCCCGCCGTACACGTTCGGCGGGTACTCCTTCGTGACGATCAGCGCCTTCATGGGCGGTCAGCGTAGCGCGGGCCGCCCGCGGCCGGGTCAGCCAGCTCGCCGGATATACTCCCCGGTAGTATCCTGAAGGCACCCATGAACAGCCCCGCTCCCATGACTGAGCTCACGCTCCCGGTGGTGGGCATGACCTGCGCCTCCTGCGTGACTCGCATCGAGCGCTTCCTGGGCAAGGCCGATGGCGTCAGCGACGCCGTCGTGAACCTGGCCACCGAGCGCGCAAGCGTGCGGTACGACCCGGCCCGCATCGATCGCGACGGGATCGTGGCCGCCATCGAGGCGGCCGGTTACGAGGTGGCGCCGCCCGCCACCGCCGGCGAGGCTGAGGCCGCCGACGCAGAGCAGCTCACCCGCGCCGCCGAGCGGCGGGCATTGCTGCGCGACGCGCTGCTGGCCACTGGCATCGGCCTGGCGATGATGGCCGTCGCCCTGTGGCCCGGCGGTGTCCCGTGGCCAATGGAGCGGGTCAACGTCTGGATGCTCGCCCCGGCGACCGTGGTGCAGTTCGTGTTCGGGCGCCGCTTCCTGGTGGCGGCGGCGAAGGGCCTGCGCCACGGCGACCTGACCATGGACACGCTCGTCTCGCTCGGGACGCTGGCCGCATATGGCTACTCACTGGCGCTGACGCTCGCCGGATCCGCCATGGAGACGTACTTCGACAGTGCGGCGGTGATCATTGGCCTGGTGCTGCTCGGCCGATGGCTCGAGGCCCGCGCCAAGGGCGAGGCGGTCGGGGCAGTGCGGGCGCTCCTGAAGCTGCGCCCCACCACGGCGCGCGTGCTGCGCGACGGACGCGAGGCTGACCTGCCGATCGACCAGGTCCTGGTCGGGGACCTGTTGCGGGTCCGCCCGGGAGAGCGAGTCCCGGTCGACGGCGCGGTGGTTGACGGTGCCTCGGCCATCGACGAGTCAATGATCACCGGCGAATCGATGCCGGTCGACAAGGCGGTCGGCGACCAGGTGATCGGCGCGACCATGAATGCTTCCGGGTCGTTCGTGATGCGGGCAGAGCGCGTCGGCCGAGACACGACCCTGGCGCAGATCGCGCGGCTTGTGGAGCAGGCGCAGGGCTCAAAGGCGCCGATCCAGCGCGTCGTCGACCAGGTCACCGCCCGCTTCGTGCCGGCCGTGGTGCTGGTCGCGGCCATCGCGTTTGCCGCGTGGCTGCTCTTCGGCCCCGAGCCGCGCCTGCCATCGGCGCTGGCGGCGGCGGTGGCGGTGCTCATCATCGCCTGCCCCTGCGCCATGGGACTGGCCACACCAACCGCGATCATGGTCGGAACCGGCAAGGGAGCCGAGGCCGGCATCCTGGTCCGGGACGCCGCGGCGCTGGAGCAGGCTCATCGCGTCACCGCGGTGGTGCTCGACAAAACCGGCACCCTCACCCGCGGCGCGCCGTCCGTGACGGCGCTGCAGCCGGCGGAGGGCATGGACGAGGACGAGCTGCTCCGCCTGGCGGCCGCCGCGGAGCGCGGCAGCGAGCATCCGCTGGCCGAGGCGATCGTGCGGCTTGCGGGGGAGCGTGGGATGGAGCTCCCGGCCGCCTCCGACTTTACGGCGATCCCCGGGGGAGGTGTGCGGGCGACCGTCGAGGGCCACGTGGTTCTCGTCGGCAGCGAGCGGCTGCTGGCCGAGCAGGGAGTCGACGTCGCACCGCTCGGCGACCTCGCGCGGCAGACCGCCGAGGGAGGGCACACGCCGGTGCTGGTGGCCGTCGATGGTCGGCAGGTCGGTTTGATCGCGGTCGCGGACACCGTCAAGCCCGAATCGGCCGAGGGTGTCCGTCGCCTGCAGGCGTCGGGGCTGGAGGTGTGGATGATCACCGGTGACAGGGCTGCCGTCGCTCAGGCGATCGGTGCCCAGGTCGGGATCGCGGGGGATCGCATCCTGGCCGAGGTCCGCCCCGACGAGAAGGCCGCCAGGGTTGCCGAGCTCCAGGCCGGCGGCGCGGTGGTGGCGATGGTCGGCGACGGGATCAACGACGCCCCCGCCCTGGCCCAGGCTGACCTGGGGGTTGCCATCGGGACCGGCGCGGACGTCGCGATCGAGGCATCGGCCATCACGCTGGTCGGCGACGACCTGCGCTCGGTTCCAGCCGCCATCTGGCTCTCGCGGGCCACCATGCGCACCATCCGCCAGAACCTCGCTTGGGCGTTCGGCTACAACATCGTCCTGATCCCGGTGGCTGCCGGCGCTCTCTTCCCGCTGACCGGCTGGCTTCTCTCACCCGCCATGGCGGCGGGCGCCATGGCGCTCTCCAGCGTCAGCGTCGTGACGAACTCCCTTCGCCTTCGACGCTTTCCAACCAACCTGAGCCGAAAGGACCGATGAGACCGATGGAGACGCTCCCGATGACCCCGACGCCGCACGATCCAGTGTGTGGCATGGCTATCAACCCCGAGGTGGCGCTCGCCGCAGGGCTGACCGCCGATCACGACGGCACCACGTACTACTTCTGCGGCCGTGGCTGCCGCCTCGAGTTCGTGGACGACCCGCAGCGGTTCCTCGACCCGGGCTACCTGCCGCGCATGTAGCTCGCCGCTCGCGGCTAGACTCCGGGCGATGCCGCTCATCTCGACCAACGCGCTGACGAAGCGCTATGGGTCGTCCATCACGGCGCTGGATGCCCTGACGCTCGACGTGGAGCCGGGGATCATCGGCCTGGTGGGCGCCAACGGCGCCGGCAAGAGCACGCTCCTGAAGATCCTGCTCGGCCTCCTGGCGCCGACCAGCGGCAGCGCCACGGTGATGGATATGGACGTGGCCACCCAGGGCCCCGAGATTCGCCAGTTCGTCGGCTATCTGCCCGAGCACGACTGCCTGCCGCCCGACGTATCGGCCACGGAGTTCGTCAGCCACATGGGCCGCATGGCCGGGCTGCCGGCGGCAGCCGCGCGAGAACGGACGGCCGAGGTGCTGCGCCACGTGGGCCTCTACGAGGAGCGCTACCGGCCGATCGGCGGCTACTCGACCGGGATGAAGCAGCGGGTCAAGCTGGCGCAGGCGATCGTGCACGACCCCAGGCTCCTGCTCCTCGACGAGCCGACGAACGGGCTCGACCCGGCCGGCCGCGACGAGATGCTCGACCTCGTGCACCGTACCGGAACCGAGTTCGGGATTGCCACCGTGGTGGCGAGCCATCTCCTTGGCGAGATCGAGCGGGTCTGCACCTACCTGCTGGCGATCGACGCCGGCAAGCTCCTGCAGTCGGCCCCCATCGCGAGCTTCGTAGAGCGGACTGGAACGCTCGGGGTGGAGGTCGAAGATGGGGCCGATGCGCTCGCCGAGCGGCTGACTGCGGCGGGCCTCGTGGCGAAGGCGGACGGCCGGACGGTCCTGGTCGACTGCCCCGACGAGCGTCCGTACGACATCGTTCGCGACGTGATCGACGAGCTCGGGCTCTCGCTCACTCGGCTCGAGCAGCGGCGTCATCGGCTCGAGGATCTCTTCCGCGCGGAGGGGCGTGCCGATGACGCGGCGTGAGGCGGCGGTCGCGCCGGCCGCGAGCGCCACGGGCGCGATCTACGACCTCGGCTACCAGGGCTACGACGGACCGCGGCTCGGACGGCGCGCCGCCTTCTCGACGCTCTTCTGGGCCAGCCTGCGGGCCGCCTTCGGGCTCGGGCGGTCGGGTCGGGCCAAGATCGCACCGTGGGGGCTCACCGCCATCATGGTGGTCCCCGCCGCCGTTGCCGGCGCCATCCAGGCGATCGCCCCTGGGGCACCTTCGCCATTCGACTACGACAACTACCTGTGGGAGATGCAGCCGATCCTGGCGCTCTTCGTGGCGGCACAGGCTCCGGAGCTGGTGAGCAGCGACCAGCGCAACCACGTCCTGTCCCTCTACTTCAGCCATGCCCTCGCCCGCTCGGACTACGCGCTGGCCAAGCTGAGCGCGCTGGCCGCCGCCCTCTTCGGCCTGGCGCTGGCACCGCTGCTGGTGATCCTGCTGACCACCATCCTCGTCTCGGCCGACCTGCCGGCCGCCATCGGCGATCAGGTCGGAAACCTGCCGCAGGTCTTCGGCTCGCCACTGATCCACGCCATCCCGCTGGCGGCCCTGAGCCTGGCGATCGCCTCGTGGACGCCCCGCCGCGCCTACGCCACCGGCGCGATCATCGCCCTCTTCCTGGTGAGCGGGGCCGTCGGCTCGATCCTGGCCGAGGCGGGCAGGGGACGCATCTCGCAGGTCGCGCCGCTCCTCAATCCGTTCGTGCTGATGGACGGTGCGCGGGACTGGCTGCTGGGGGCGACCCTCCTCGACTCCCCGGTCCGCGACGCGAACCTGGCCCTGCCGATCTTCGGCGGCCTGACCGTCGTGCTGGCGGTCGTCGGCACCGCGTTCGTGCTGTGGCGTTACCGGCGGATCGCGGCATGACGGCGCCGCACGCGGAGCAGGTCACGGTCGAGCTGGCCAACACGTCGCGCTGGTACGGCAACGTGGTGGCGGTCAACGACATCAGCTTCCGGCTGGAGGGGGGCGTCACCGGGCTGCTCGGCCCGAACGGGGCGGGCAAGTCCACCATCCTGCACATGGTCGCCGGCTTCCTGGCCCCCTCGTCGGGGACTGTCACGGTCGGCGGCTCACCATCGTGGCGGCACCCCGAGATGTACCGGCGCATCGGCCTCGTCCCCGAGCGCGAGGCGGTCTACCCGTTCCTGACCGGCCGGGAGTTCGCGGTGGCCAACGCGCGGCTGCAGGGCATGGCGCCGGCGGCGGCAGCCGAGGCGGCGACGCGGGCGATCGGCCTGGTCGAGCTCGAGGACGCCGCCGACCGCGCCATCGGCACCTACTCGAAGGGGATGCGCCAGCGCGCCAAGGTCGCGGCGGCGCTCGTCCACGATCCGCCGGTCCTGCTCCTCGATGAGCCGTTCAACGGCATGGACCCGCGCCAGCGGCTGCACATGATGGAGCTGCTCCACGGCATGGCGGCGGAGGGCCGCACCATCCTCTTCTCGTCGCACATCCTCGAGGAGGTGGAGCGGCTCGCCGAGCGGGTGCTGGTGATCGTTGCCGGGCGGCTCGCCGCCTCGGGCGACTTCCGTGAGATCCGCCGCCTCATGACCGATCGGCCACACACCTTCACGCTGCGCTCCTCCGACGACCGGGCGCTGGCATCAGCCCTGCTGGCCGAGCCGATGATCGCCGGAGCCGCGCTGGACGGCGGCCTGCTGACCGTGCGCACGACCGACTTCGGGGCGTTCAGCCGGGCGGTGAGCGGGATCGCGCGGCGACATGCGATTCGCTTGCACGAGCTGCTCCCCACCGACGAGTCGCTCGAATCGGTCTTCAGCTACCTGGTCAGACGATGAACGGCGTCATCGCCTCGATCACCCTGCGCCAGCTCCTCTCCCGACGGCGCACGCTGCTGCTGCTCCTGCTGGCCGGCATCCTGGTGCTGGTGGCCGCCGTCTTCCGCCTCGCCGGCGAGGAGGCGCGCGCGCTGCCATTCACCACCGGCCTGCTCGGCAACCTGGGGGTCGGCACGCTCATGCCGCTGGTCGCCCTCCTCTTCGGTACCGGCGCGCTCGGCAGCGAGATCGACGACGGCACAGCGGTCTTCCTGCTTGCCAAGCCGATCAGCCGCCGGATCGTGGTGATCAGCAAGCTGGTGGTCGCGGCCGCCTGCTCGGCCGCGCTCACCTGCGGCCCGATGCTGCTGGCGGGCCTGATCGGCGCCGGGGGGCTCGGCGACGGCCTGGTGACGGGGATGGTGGCCGGGGCGGCCATCGGCTCGGTGCTCTACTGCGCGGTCTTCGTCGCGCTCAGCCTGGTCACCAGCCGCGCACTGGTCTTCGGCCTGACCTATGTCTTGATCTGGGAGGGCCTGCTCTCCGGCCTCTTCGCGGGGACCCGGACGTTCAGCATCCGCCAGATGACGCTGGCCTTCGCCGACGCGATCGGTGACATCCCCAAGCCGATCCCCGACACCCACCTCGATTTGACCACGGCGGCGATCGTGGGGGCCGCGGTGCTGGTCGGCGCGACGCTCCTCGCCATTCGCCGGCTCGGCTCATTCGAGATCTCGGGCGAGGCCGCCTAGGCGACGATCAGGCGGCGGGAGCGACCGCGGCGATGGCGGCGCGGATGGCGTCCGAGGTGAGCTGCCCCTGGTAGAGCCGCCCGTCGATGAAGAGGGCCGGCGTGCCCCTGAGCCCCAAGCCCTCCGCCGCCTGCCGATCCGCGTCGACGACGCCGGCGATCTCATCGGAGTCATACGCGGCCTGCCAGGCCTCCACGTCGATCCCGATGTCGGAGGCGAGGGTCCGGAAGAAGCCGTCGGCATCGGTCGCCGAGAGGTCTTTCCAAGCGCTCTGGCGGGCGTAGATGGCCGCCGACATCTCCCAGAAGGAGCCCTGCTTCGCCGCGGCAGCGGCCGCGCGAGCCGAGGAGTCGGCGTTGGCGTGGATCGAGTCGAGGGGGAAGTAGCGGGAGACGAGGGTCATGCCGTTGGCGATTGCGATATCCGTCAGGATCGGGGCGACCACGGCGCAGCCGGGGCACTGGAAGTCGGCGAACTCGACCACCTCGACCGGGCCGCTGCCGAGGCGCGGGCTCCCCGCGGGCGCCAGTGTCGAGCCATCCGGCGAGCCGGACGGCGATCCGCCGCTGGTGGCGCCGACGGCCAGCAGCACGGCGACTGCCAGCGCTGCGCCGCTCCCGCCGAACAGCCCCGCTCGCAGCAGGCCGCGGCGCTCCCCCACGACGGCCTGTGTGGCCAGGTGGCGGGCGCGCCGGGTGTGGCCCTCGGCAGCAGGGCGAGGATCACCGCGTGGCAGGGCAATGGCGGCGACCAGCAGGACGAGGCTGGCACCGGCCTGGACCAGGCACCAGGTGCAGAAGGCCTTGATGACGAACGCCTCGAGCCCGGTGAGGACCATCGACGCGGTGGCTCCGGCGATGGCAAGGAGCACCAGCGCCGTCGCAGGGGCGAGCCCTGCAACGCGACGGGATTCGAGCGTGCGGAGCACGAGCCAGGCCGCCACGAGGTAGAAGACCAGGCCGATGAGCGGGGTGGGGATGCCGAGCGGGTACGCGAAGGCACTGGCCCGCACCAGGTCGCAGCCGCTGCCGGTCAGGCACAAGCCCGGCTGCCCGGTGGTGTATTCGACGAGCAGGTATGCCGATGCGGCGACGCCGACGATCGAGGCCAGGAGGGCAGTCGCACGCCAGCGCGCGGCCGCCATGCTGTGATGC
>JALYNS010000261.1 GCA_030773035.1 Chloroflexota bacterium | reverse complement strand
GCTGGGAGTCGTGCGCAACGTGGTGGTGGTCACCGCCGCCGCCGCGGTGGTGGCGATCGGCGGGCGGCACGGGACCCTGTCCGAGATCGGCATGGCGCTGCGCATGGGACGCCAGGTGGTCACCCTCAGCTCCTGGCGGGTCGAGTCGGATCATCGCATCGGCGGACCGCGCGTCCATCGCGCACGCGATCCGCGCGAGGCATCCGCGATGGCGCTGCGGATGGCGGCAATCGGCCCGGACCTGCCGGTCTAGGCCGCCGGGTGGGGATCGTGGAGCAGGTCCTGGTCCTCCCGCGCGACCGGGTGCCGGGCGGCTGCGACTTCACCGGCGTCCGCCCCGCCGGCGATGCCGACCTCGCGGAGATGCGCCAGGCGCTGGCCGCCCACGCGCGCTTCCTTGACCGCCCGATCGCCGAGGCCAATGCCTCCTTCAAGCAGCTCATCCCGTACGTTGTGGTGCGGAGTGGCAAGCTGGTCTTTCTGATGGAGCGCAGCGAGGGTGGCGGGGACGAGCGGCTGCACCGCAAGGCGAGCATCGGGGTCGGCGGACACCTCAACCCGGTCGACGGCGAGGCCGATCCGCTCGGTGCCGGGCTGCGCCGCGAATGGGGCGAGGAGCTGATCGCCGACTGGGAGCCGCAGTTCCGCCTGATCGGCGTGCTGAACGATGACTCGAACCCGGTTGGTTCGGTGCACCTCGGGGTGGTCTTCGAGGTCGAGGCGGAGGGCCGCGAGCTGGCTGTCCGCGAGCGCGAGAAGCTCAGCGGCGGATGGGCCGATGCGAGCGCTCTGCATGGTGCCGCCGAGCGCCTCGAGACATGGTCGCGGCTGGTGGGCGAGCACATCGGCCTGCTGCCGGTGGTCGTGGAGTCGCCTGCGCCCTGAGCGCCGCGAGGGCCCTCCCGCGGTGGGTGCGTATACTCGAAGCATGCGGCCGCTCCGGCGTGCCCTCGCCTTCGCCGCCCTGCTCCTCGGCACCGTCTCGTTGGCGGCCCCAGCCGTCGGAGCGGGGGATCATGTCGCGCGCCTGCGCCTGATCGGGGTGATCGACCAGATCAACGCCGCGTACATCGAGGAGGGGCTGCGTGCCGCCGTCGAGGGAGGCGCTGCCGCGGTGCTGATCGAGATCGACTCGCCGGGCGGCGAGCTGACCGCGATGGACGACATCCTCAAGGCGATCCTCGCCAGTCCCGTTCCGGTGATCACCTATGTCACGCCGGATGGAGCGCGCGCCGCCAGTGCGGCCACCTTCGTGACCCTGGCCGGCGACGTGGCGGCAATGTCACCGCTCACCAACATCGGCGCCGCCTCGGTCATCAGCGGGTCCGGCGAGGATCTGCCCGAGACACTCGGCCGCAAGATCACCAATGACGCCGTGGCCCGCATCACCGCCCTCGCCAAGGCGCACGGGCGCAACGAGGCCTGGGCCGAGCGCGCGGTGCGCGAGGCGGCGAGCGCCTCCGCAAGCGAGGCGGCGGAGATGCGCCCGCCGATCGTCGACCTGATCGCTGCCGACACGACCGAGTTGTTCGCCGCGATCGACACCGGCACGCGCGCCGACGGCCGTGCCTATCAGTTCAACGGCGCTCCGCTGCCACACCTCGGGGGGCTGCCGATCCGCGACGCCAACATGAACGTCGGCCAGCAGTTCCTGCACCTGCTGTCCGACCCGAACATCGCCTTCATCCTCTTCACGATCGGCTTCTACGGGATCCTGTCGGAGCTCTGGCACCCCAACCTGGTGAGTGGCTCGCTGGGCGCGATCGCCATCCTGCTCGCCTTCATCGGCTCCAACAGCCTCCCGCTCAACGTCGGCGGCCTGCTGCTCATCCTGCTCGGCATCAGCCTCTTCGTGCTGGAGCTGCACTTCACCAGCTACGGCTTCCTGGCGGTGGGCGGGGTGGTCTGCTTCCTGCTGGGCGCGTCCGCGCTCTACACGCGCGTCGACGGGACGGATGCGGTGCAGGTCGGGGTCAATCCGCTGCTGATCGTGGGCGCCGTGGTGGTATCCCTGCTCTATTTCTTCATCCTGATCCGTGGCCTGCTGCAGATGCGCCGCCGCGCCACGTCGGCGCTGCCGATCGCGGGGCTGGTCGGCGCCGGTGGCTTTGCCCAGACACTCCTCGCGCCGACGGGGATCGCCTATGCTGGCGGGGAGGCCTGGTCGGCGCGCAGCCGCTCCGGAGAGATCGATCCGGGGACCCCGATCCGCGTGGTCGAGGTGAAGGGCCTCGAGCTGATCGTCGAGCGCACGCCGGCGGAGGGCGAAGAGACGGAGCGAGAAGATGCGTAGCGCAGAGCTGCGGAAGAGCGTCGGGGGTCGCGGGATCGCGGTCGTCGACGGGTCGCGCGGCCTGCTGACCCGCTGGTTCCTGGACGGCCTGTCGGCCGCGCTCACCGCCCGCGGCAACCCCGTGCAGCGTGATCGCCGCCGTGATGCGGCCATCGATCCCGACGTGCGGGTCGTGATCCATGCCGTGGATCCGGAACGCCCGAAGGGCTTCCGGCGACGCTCGAAGGAGATCTTCGTGGTGGGCGTGGCCGAGCTGCCCGACAAGCCCGATGACATGCGGGCCGCCGGCTACACCATGCTGGTCCGCACGCTCTCCAACGTCTTCGTGCCGATCGCGCGCAATGGCCACGGCCCCGAGGCCTACTTCATCACCATCGAGCAGGGCTTCCATCGGATCGCGCACGCTGGCGACGACGCCGCATTCTTCGACGAGGTGGCCGACCGCATCCTGCCACTGGCGGAGTCGCGGATGGTGATCGACAACGAGTTCGTCGCGGACCTGCCCCCCGAGCTCTGGCATGGAGACGAGCACACCGACGCGCTCTTCCGTGCCGGTCAGCGCCTCGATGAGCTTGACCTGCTGCCCACGCCGTGGCCGATCGATGAGCTCCTATCGCCGGCGGACATGCGGCACGTGCACCGGCTCTTCGGCATCGGCGGGCTGAGCTATGGCAATGCCAGTGCGCGCCATGCCGGCGACACCTTCTGGATGAGTGCGAGCGGGGTCGACAAGAGCCACCTGCGGGAGGTCGGGCGGGAGATCCTGCTGGTCACCGGCTACGACCAGCCGCGAGGCGTCATCCGCCTCAGTGTGCCGCCGGGAGTGAAGCCGCGGCGCGTCTCGGTGGACGCGATCGAGCACCTGACCATCTACCGCCAGCATCCGGAGGTGGGCGCCATCCTGCATGTCCATGGATGGGTCCCCGGCGCGGACTCCACCGAACAGGTCTACCCGTGCGGCACCGAGGAGCTGGCCCTCGAGGTCGCCGGCCGCGTTCGCGAGGCGCCGGATCCCGGGCGCGCGGTGATCGGCATGAAGAACCACGGCGTGACGATCACCGGACCGAACCTGGACGAGATCCTCGAGCGTGTCGGCCCGCACATCGTACGCTCCGTGCCGATGAGCTGATCGCCGCCCCGATGCGCGGTCTCGGCGTCCGCGTTGGCTCGTCGGCGTTGAACTACCGGGCCTTGCGCGCCTTCGGTGCGCGCCTGCCGCGCTGGACAGGTGGCTGGATGCCCTGGCTGGGGCTCTCGTCCTACACCCTGCCGGAGCTTCCTGGCGGTGACTGGGTGCGGCTGCGGCCGCTCCTCTCGGGGATCTGCGGCTCGGATATCGCCATGCTCACCGGCCAGGCGAGCGCCGTGCTCACGCCCTTTAACTCGTTCCCGGCGATCCTGGGTCACGAGGTGGTGGCGGTCGTCGAGGAGGCGGGTGAGAGCGCCGGGGTGGCGGCCGGTCAGCGGGTCGTGCTCGACCCGATCATCTCCTGCGCGGTGCGCGGCCTCGACCCGTGCCCGGGCTGCCTCGACGGGACGCCCGCCCTCTGCCGGCGCGCCGCCGAAGGCAAGCTCTCCCCGGGCATGCTGATCGGCTTCTGCCGGGACCTCCCCGGTGCGTGGTCGGACGGGATGCTGGCGCATGCCAGCCAGCTGCACCCGGTCCCGGATGAGATGAGCGACGAGACGGCGGCGCTCGTCGAGCCGCTGGCCTGCGGCCTGCGCGCGGTGCTGGCGCAGCAGCCGATGGATGGGGAGCGCGCGCTCGTGATCGGGGGCGGGGCGATCGGTCTCGGCACGCTGGCCGCGCTGCGCATGGTCGTCCCCGCGACGGAGACCACGATTGTGGTTCGCCACCCGCGCCAGGCCGAGCTGGCGTCAGGCCTGGGAGCTCACCACGTGGTGATGGATCGACACGGCGACGGCGCGCGACGTGCCGCGATCGAGGTCGCCGGCGCGCGCGAGCATCGCGGACTGGGCGGCGCGCCGACGCTGACCGGTGGCTTCGAGCTCGTGTACGAGTGCGCCGGCAACGCGGCCAGCCTGGACGCCGCCCTGCGCGTGACGGTCCCGCGCGGGCACCTGGCGCTGATCGGCACCGTGTCGCAGGTCAGCGGCCTCGACCTGACGCTCGCCTGGGCGCGCGAGCTGCGCATCATCGGCAACTACGTCTATGGCCGTGAGGCATCGGTCCCGGGAAAGCCGCACACGTTCACGCACCTGCTGCGGCTCCTCTCCGCCGAAGGTGCGCCGAAGGTCGACGGGCTGGTGACGCATCGGTTCCGGCTGCGGGAGTGGCGACAGGCCCTGCACACGGCGATGGGGCGAGGCCGCGCGGCATCGGTCAAGGTCGTCTTCGACCATCGAGAGGCCTGATGGCCTATGCTGCTCGACACTGAGCGTGGGGCCGGCCGCAATCGGCCTGCCGGCGCCGCCGGAGAAGGGATGCGTTGATGCCAGACGACCTGATCGGTCTGATTCTCCTGCTCATCGGGCTGGCGATCCTGGTCGCCCTGCTGACGAGCATCGTGCACATCGTTCGCGAGTACGAGCGGCTCGTCGTCTTCTTCCTGGGACGACTGCAGGGGGCCCGCGGGCCCGGACTGATCCTGCTCCTGCCCTTCATCCAGCAGGCGGTCAAGGTCGACCTGCGAGAGCGCTTCCTGGAGGTGCCGCAGCAGACCTGCATCACCAAGGACAACGCGCCGATCAGCATCGACTTCCTGGTCTATTCCAAGGTCTTTGAGCCAGAGACCACGGTGACCGCGGTGACGGACTTCACCGGGGCCTCCCAGGCGCTGGCCGCCACCACCCTCCGCGCCGTGATCGGCGACATCCCGCTCGACGACGTGCTCGCCAAGCGCGAGCAGATCAACCACACCCTGCGGGCCAAGCTCGACGAGGTGACCGAGCGCTGGGGGGTCAAGATCACCAGCGTCGAGATCCGCGAGATCGTGCCGCCGCGCGACATCCAGGACGCGATGAACCGCCAGATGAGCGCCGAGCGCAACCGGCGCGCCAACATCACCGAATCCGAGGGCACGCGGCAGGCCACCATCAACGTGGCCGAGGGCGACAAGCAGAGCGCCATCCTGCGCGCCGAGGGCGAGCGGCAGGCCCAGGTGCTGCGGGCCGAGGGCTTCAGCTCCGCGCTGAAGACGATCTTCGGCGCGGCCAAGGGGGTCGACGAGAAGACGATGGCCCTCCAGTACCTGGAGGCACTCAAGGCGCTCGCGGCCGGCAGCTCCACCAAGTGGATCGTGCCGATGGAGCTCTCCGAGCTGACCCGGCCGATCAGTGCCGCCATGCGCGCGGCCGGCGACGTGGTCAAGTCCTCTGCCAAGGGCTGACCCGGGCAGGCTGGGGATGACCTGGACGCCCGCACGGCGGCGGGGGCTCGCCGCGTGGCTGGGTCGGATCGTGGCGGCTGCCACGTTCGGCTACCTGGGCTACCTCACGCTCGAGGGATCACGGCGCATCGTCAGCCCGGGTCGCCGCCCATTCCTGCCCGCCGAGGGCGAGCCGGCGACCCCCGCCGACATCGGCATCGCGTACGAGGACGTGCGCTTCACCACCGATGACGGCGTGACGCTCTCCGGCTGGCTGATCCCCGCCGACCGCGATACGCGCGCGGCGGTGGTGCTGATGCACGGGTACTCCTGGAACCGCCTGCCGTGGCTGGCCGGCTTCGTGCCGTGGCTGCAGCGGCAATATCACGTCCTGCAATTCGACTTCCGGGGGCACGGCGGCAGCGATGACGCGCTGATCACGCTGGGTACCCTCGAGCAGCGCGACGTGGCGGCAGCCGTCCACTTCCTGGCCGGTCGGGGCCTGGGCCCGATCGCCTTGATGGGGATCAGCATGGGCGGCTCGGTGGCGATCATGGCCGCGCCCGACCTGCCGGTGGCGGCGGTGGTGGCCGACGCGGCCTACGCGGACCTGCGAGACCCGATTTCGAACCGGATGCGCGAGGCGGGCTATCCGCTGGTCAGGCTCGGCTCCCGCCTGGTGGTCGGGGCGGCCAGCCTGCGGGCCCGGGTGCGCCTGCGATCGCCGATCCACCGCGTGGCTCGCATCGCGCCGCGCGGGCTGCTGCTCATCGCCCCGGCCGACGACCGGACCGTCAGCCCCGAGCAGTCGCGGCGCATGTTCGAGGCCGCGGGGGAGCCGAAGGAGCTGCTCTGGGTCGAAGGGGCTGGCCATTCCGAGGCCCACGCCGCCGCACCCGAGGTCTACGAGCGTCGCGTTCTCGACTTCCTGGCCCGCTATCTCGACGGGGTGCCACCCGTATAATCGCGCCCAGCTCATTCCGCCCTCATGGAGCCGCATGGCCACCAAGGTCCTGGTCGTTGACGACGACCTGAACATCCAGCGCGTCCTCGTCTTCGCCCTCAAGCAGGAGGGCTACGAGGTGATGGTCGCCGCGGACGGCGCCGCCGGCGTTGCGATGGCTCTCGAGGCCAAGCCGGACCTCATCCTGATGGACGTCGCGATGCCCAGGCTGGACGGCTACGCCGCCACCCAGCAGATCCGCGCCGCGGAGCAGGGTGGCCGGGTGCCGATCATCATGCTCACCGCCGAGGCGGAGGTGGAGCAGCGAGTCAAGGGCCTGCGCGCCGGGGCCGACGACGACATCGTCAAGCCGTTCCACCCGCTCGAGCTGATGGCTCGCATCAAGGCCCTGCTGGCCCGCGGCGGCGCGGCCGGCAGCAGGATGGGGGCCGAGGCGCCCACGATCGGCCGGCTGTGCGTCTTCTACCCGGCCAAGGGCGGGGTCGGAACCACCACCATCGCCATCAACACCGCCATCGCCCTGGCGCGCGAGCTGCGACGGCGGACCGCCCTGATCGACGCCAACCTGCAGTTCGGCGACCTGCGCGTCTTCCTCGACCTCGGCCTCGACACGGCCTCGATCGTGAACGCCGTCACCGAGCCGGACCTCGACCAGGACCTCTTCCACAGGCTGATGGTCCGGCACCGCTCGGGGATCGAGCTCCTGCTGGCGCCCCCCTCTCCCGCCGCCGCGGACATCGTGGTCGAGCGACAGCGCCAGAACCCGGTCGTGCTGAGCACGGTGCTCTCGCTCGCGCGGCGCCTCTACGACTACACCCTGATCGACATGTCGCAGGCGATCGACGACTTCAATTTGCAGCTCTTCGATGAGGCCGATGTCATCTACGTGGTGATGACCGCGGACCTCTCCTGCCTGAAAAACGTTCGGCTGGTGCTCGAGACGATGGACAGCCTGGGCTACGAGAAGGACAAGGTGCAGCTCGTCCTGAATCGGTCGAACGCGTATACCGGCATCAACGTCAGCAATGCTGAATCGGCGCTCGGCCGCAAGATCGACTACCAGGTCATCAACGAGTACCGCGGCGCCATCAGCGCCCTCAACTCTGGCGAGCCGTTCATGTCGAGCCGGGCCGACTCACCCCTGAGCCGCAGCGTGCTCGACTTCGCGCGGGCGATCGACAAGGTCACCGTGGCGGCAGCCGTTCCCGCTCGCGGCTGACCGATAAGCCTCGCCTAACGGGCCGATAAGGCCCGCCGCCTAACCTCCGACGCAGCCGGTCGCCGCCGGAGTTTGGGAGGCGAGCAGGTGGGCGGCCGGCCACTTCATCGGTCCGATTCACGCCTCCGCACAGGAGGTGATGCCCGTGCTGGCGGAGACGCTGAGCGCCGCGATCGTGGGCGTGGATGGGGAGTCGGTGCGGGTCGAGGTGGATGTCGCCTTCGGCCTTCCGGCGCTGACCATCGTGGGACTGGCCGGGAGCCAGGTGCAGGAGGCGCGC
>JALYNS010000260.1 GCA_030773035.1 Chloroflexota bacterium | reverse complement strand
GGTTGAGCTTGATGAGGATCGAGTTGGCGGCCTTTTCGCGGATGCCGCGCGCCAGGCGATCGGTGTTCGTGACCAGCAGGTCGTCGCCCATGATCTGGATCTTGCCCCCGAGCCGTCCGGTGAGCGCCGTCCACCCCGCCCAGTCATCCTCGGCCAGCCCGTCCTCGAGGCTGACGATCGGGTAGCGGCTGGCCCAATCCTCCCAGAAGCCGATCAGCTCGTCGCTCGAGAGGGTCCGCCGCTCATGCGCGAGCACATAGCGGTCCTCGTTGTGGAGCTCAGTCGCGGCCGGGTCGAGCGCGATCGCGATCTGCTCCCCCGGTCGATAGCCGGCGCGCTGGATCGCTTCCAGAACGAGCGCAATCGCCGCTTCGTTCGACTCCAGGCTCGGCGCGTAGCCGCCCTCGTCGCCGACCGTCGTGGCGAAGCCGCGCTCGTGGAGCAGGGCGCCGAGGGCGTGGAAGGTCTCGGCCGCCCAGCGCAATGCTTCCGCAAACGTTGGCGCACCGAGGGGCGCGATCATGAACTCCTGGAAATCGGTCGAGTCGACGGCGTGCTTCCCGCCGTTGAGGATGTTCACCAGCGGCACCGGCAGGCGGTGCGCGGACGCACCACCCAGGTACCGGTAGAGGGGTTGCCCACTGCTTGCGGCCGCTGCATGTGCCACCGCCAGCGACACGCCGAGCAGCGCGTTCGCGCCAAGCCGCCCCTTGTTGGCGGTGCCGTCAAGGTCGAGCAGCACACGGTCGAGGCCGGCCTGGTCGAGCGCGTCGCGACCCATGACGGCAGCCGCGATCTCGCCGTTGACGTTTGCAACCGCGCGCAGCACCCCCTTGCCGCCGTAGCGCGCCCTGTCGCCGTCTCGCAGCTCGACCGCTTCATGCGCCCCGGTCGACGCCCCGGACGGCACGATCGCCCGCCCCCACGCCCCGCCGGAGAGCCGCAGCTCGACCTCGACCGTGGGATTGCCGCGGGAGTCGAGCACCTCGCGGGCGTGGACCCCGGCGATGCGCGAGGTCATCTGGTCACTTCGCGGGGGCGTCCCGATCCGGCAAAGCTTCGACGCCCGGCAGCTTCTTGCCCTCCACGAACTCGAGCGAGGCTCCGCCGCCGGTCGAGACGTGGCTCATCTGATCGCTCAGGCCAAGCTGGTCGACCGCGGCCACCGAATCTCCCCCGCCGACCACCGTGACGACCCCCTCGGCCGTCCGGGATGCCACGTATCGGGCGATGGCGTTCGTGCCATCGGCGAAGGGAGCGATCTCGAAGATGCCCATCGGCCCATTCCAGAAGATGGTCCGGGCCTTGCCCAGGTGCGCGGTAAAGGCCGCGACCGTCTGCGGGCCGATATCCACCGCCGCCCAATCCTTGGGCACGCCGCTCAGCGCCACGACCTGCTTCTGGGAGCGTGGATGGAGCTGGGCCGCGACCACCAGGTCGGTCGGCAGCATCAGGCGCACCCGCTTGCGACGCGCCTCGGTCATGATCCGCTCCGCGTTGGCGAGCTGCTCGACCTCGACCAGGCTCTTGCCCATGGCGTAGCCCTTGGCCGCCAGGAAGGTATTGGCCATGCCACCGCCCACCAGCACCGCCTGGCAGCGGGCCAGCAACGCCTCGAGGACCTCAAGCTTGCCGGTGATCTTGGCCCCGCCGATGATCGTGTGGAACGGCCGGGGCGGCTTCTCGAGGAGGCGCGAGAGCGACTCCACCTCGCGTTCGAGCAGGAGCCCGGCCACGCTCGGAAGGATGTGGGTGATCCCCTCGGTGCTCGCATGAGCCCGATGCGCCGATCCGAACGCGTCGTTGACGTAGATCTCGGCCATGTCGGCCAGCGCCTTGGCGAAGACCGGGTCGTTGGTCTCCTCCTCAGCGTGGAAGCGCAGGTTCTCGAGCAACAGCAGGTCGCCGGCACGCAGCTTGCCGATCGCAACCTGGACACCCGGCCCCAGGGCATCGCCGGTCATCCGCACGTTGCGGTTGAGCAGCTGGCCGAGCCGATCCGCGACCGGCTTGAGGCGCAGCGCGTCGTTCACCTTGCCCTTTGGCCGCCCCAGGTGGCTGGCCAGGATCACCGCCGCGCCCCGCTCCAGGAGGTACTTGATCGTCGGCAGGCTGGCGCGGATGCGGGTGTCGTCGGTGATCCGCCCGTCATCGAGCGGCACGTTCAGGTCGGCGCGGAGGAAGACTCGCTTGCCGCGGACGTCGATGTCCCGAACCGTCTGCTTGTTCACAGGCGGGCGGCCATGAAGACCGCCAGGTCGGCCACGCGGCAGCTGTAGCCCCACTCGTTGTCGTACCAGGCCACCACCTTCAGCAGGTTCTCGCCGACGACCATGGTCGAGAGGCCGTCCACGATGCTCGAGCGCTCGTCGCCCTTGAAGTCCATGCTCACCAGCTCCTCGGTCGTGACGCCCAGCAGGCCGCGCATCGGGCCCTCGCTGGCGGCGACGAGCGCCGCGTTGGCACTCTCGACCGTGACGGGGCGGGCGGTCAGCGCCACGAAGTCGATGATGCTGACCGTGGCGGTCGGCACGCGCAGCGCGAAGCCGTCGAATCGGCCCTTCAGCTCCGGAATGACCAGCGCCAGGGCACGAGCCGCGCCGGTGGTGGTCGGGATGATGTTCTGGCCCGCGGAGCGCGCCCGACGCAGGTCCTTGTGGAAGACGTCAAGCACGTTCTGGTCGTTGGTGTACGAGTGCACGGTGGTCATCATGCCGCGCTCGATCCCGAACGAATCCCAGACTACCTTGGCCGGCAGAGCGAGGCCGTTGGTCGTGCACGAGGCGTTGCTGACGATGTGGTGCTTCTCCGGGTCGTAGACGCCCTCATTGACACCCAGCACCAGGGTCACGTCCTCGTTCTTGGCCGGGGCCGTGATGATCACCTTGCGCGCCCCCGCGTCGAGGTGCGCGCGGGCCTTTCCTGCATCGGTGAAGATGCCGGTCGACTCGATGACCAGCTCCACGCCCAGCGCCTTCCAGGGAAGCGCAGCCGGATCGCGCTCGGAGAGGGCGCGGACGGTGTGCCCGTCGACGGTGATGTCGGCCTCGGTGTGCGTCACCTGGCCCGGATAACGGCCATAGGTCGAGTCGTACTTGAACAGGTGGGCGTTGGTGGCGGTCGGTGCCAGGTCGTTGATGGCCACCACCTCGAGCTCATCGGGATGGCGCTCGAGAATGGCCTTGAGGGTCTGGCGGCCGATGCGGCCGAAGCCGTTGATGCCGATGCGAGTGCTCACGGGTGGAGTGCTCCTTGCTGTGGTTGCGACCCGGCCGCATAGGCGGGGTCGCCGATTCGGTCATACACGATCGGCAGCCCGCCGATCAGCGAGACGTCGGCGCCTAGGGCGGCCGGAACGATGCGAACGCGATCGAGAAGGATCGGAAAGGCGCGCCTGGCGAGCTCTACCCGCGCGACCTCGAACAGGCGCGGGTGGTGCTCGGCGATGCTCCCGCCGATGACGATCACCTCGGGATCGAGCAGGTTCACGAGCGACGCGCACAGGGCGCCGATCGCGACCCATGCCCGCTCGAGGATCGCGACGCAGGCCGGATCTCCCGCCTCGGCGGCGCGGGCTAGGAGCGCGGCGTCGATCGGGGCGCCCGCGGCGGCCAGGCGTGCGAGCGGGGACGCGGGGTCCAGGTCGCCGTCGAGCAGCGCCCGTGCCTCGCGGGCCAGCGCCGTGCCGGAGGCCATCGCTTCCAGGCAGCCGCTGTTGCCGCAGTTGCATCGCGCACCGTGCAGGTCAATGATGATGTGGCCC
>JALYNS010000259.1 GCA_030773035.1 Chloroflexota bacterium | reverse complement strand
GTGCGGTCCCAGGCGTGTGGCCTGCCTAGAATCGCTTCAGGCGCCGGCAGGAACGGCCGCACGGCAGCCGAGCAGAGGAGGCTGGAGGGCCCACCATGATCAAGATCTGGAGTGAGCTGCCGGTTGCGCGGTTGAAGGAGCAGGTCGCGGACCTCGCGACCGCCGTGTGGGTGGTCTTCTGGGGGAACATCGTCTGGCAGCTGTTCGCGTTCCTCTCCGCATTCGCCGAGGCCGGCCGGACCGTGCACGCCGGCGGCCAGGCCATGATCCAGAGCGGGCGCGACCTGGGCGAATCATTGGCGGGCGTGCCGCTGATCGGGCCGGGGATCCGCAATATCGTCAATGACGCATTCGGTGGTGCCGGGCGGCCGCTCTCCGAGTTCGGAACGGATCTGGAACGCTTCATCGTCGCCGTCGCAGCCGTGCTGGCCCTGCTGTTCGCCCTCGTGACGCTGGGACCGTGGCTCGGACGCTACCTCCCGTGGCGCTGGGAACGGCTGCGGCGCATGCGCGCCGGGCACCGTGCCGTGAGGACGGCACCCAAGGTCGCTGGCGCTCAGATCGAGAGCGCCCTGGCGATGCGCGCCGTGACACGGCTCGACTACCCGACCCTCCTCGAGTACACGCCAGATCCACTCGGCGACTGGGCGAGCGGCCGCCACGACAGGCTCGCGCGGGCAGAGCTCGCCAGCGTGGGGCTGCGGCCCTGACTGCGGCGACCGCAGCGGCCGCGGTCCGGGACAGCAAGTCGCCCGACCCTTTCGGGCCGGGCGACTCGTCGATTCGCTACCCGGGCGCTTGCGCACCCGGGTCGGGATCGGTGCTAGGCGGCAGAGACCTTGCCGGCGCGGGGACCGCGCGGGCTGGACTCAACCTCGAAGTTCACCTTCTCGCCACCGACGAGACGATCGAACTCCAGGGAGCGATCGAGCCCGTCACGGTGGAAGAAGTACTCCTTGCCGTCTTCGGCTGCAATGAAGCCGAAGCCGCGGTCGGATACGACCTTCTTGATGGTACCTGTGGTCATGTTGACCTCGTTCTCTTCTCGAAGTGAGCCGACGACGCACGGCCGGCTCGAGAAGGAACCTGACGACCACGCGGGAGTCTCCCAAGGGGGGAGAGTGCCCCTAGTCTACCCCGAATTGCCCATTCCTGCCCACCAGCCATTCGTCAAGCCCGATCGCGTAGCATGGCCGCGCCCCCGCCAGCGTGAGCGGGAAGCGTCAGGTGACCGTCCAATGACTGATGCCCTCGGCGTGATCGCCGCCTCATACGGAGTGCTGATGGCGGTCTCGCCCGCCCTTCAGATCCGCCGCATGCTCGAGCGCCGATCGTCGGCCGACGTGTCGCTCTCGTACCTACTGGTGCTGGAGGTCGGCTTCCTGCTGTGGATCGCGTACGGCGTGTCGCTGGGCAACGTGGCGATCGTCGTCCCCAACGTGGTGGCGGTGACGGTGGGACTGGCCACCGTCCTGGTGGCGCGGCACTTTCGCCACGCGTCGGCAGGCTAGCGCACCGCCGTGGCCCTGGCGACACCGCTCCCAACCTCTCCGCCCTTCACGCTGCGTGCTCGCCTCCTGACGCCGCTGCACGGTGCTGGCCTGCGCTACGAGCCAGACGCGCTGGTCGATGTGGATCCGGCCGGTCGCCTGGCGCGCGTATCCCCCTGGCGCGAGGCAGCCCACGAGACGCCGGCCTTCGACCTGCGGCCCTGGCTGGTGATGCCGGGCCTGGTCGACCTGCACGCGCATTTGCCGCAGCTGCCGAACGCCGGGGTCGGCGCCGGTCTCGACCTGCTGACCTGGCTGGAGCGCTACATCTTTCCGCTCGAGCGCGACTTCGACACGGCGACTGCCGAGCTGATCGCGCCGGCCGCCTACCGGGCCTTCGCGCGGGCCGGCACCACCACGGTGGTCGCCTACGGCGCTCTGTGGGCCGAGAGCCTGGACGCGTGCTTCCGGGCGGCCGAGGCACATGGCATCCGAGCGGTGATCGGCAAGGTGATGATGGACCGCCTCAGCTACGACACCGACCGTGACCCCATGGAGGTGCTGGAGCTCTCCCTGCGCCAGTCGGCGGAGCTGTGCGCAACCTGGCACGGCCGTGACGACGGGCGGCTGATGTACGCCTTCACGCCGCGTTTCGCGGTCAGCTGCTCGGCCGAGATGCTCGCCGCCTCGGCTCGGGCCGCGGCCGCCGCCGGCGCCTACTGGCAGACCCACCTTTCGGAGGACCGCGGCGAGGTCGCCGAGGTGCGACGCCTCTTTCCGGAGGCGGTCGACTACACCGATGTCTATGACCGGGCCGGCGGGCTCACTCCGCGCGCGATCCTGGCGCACGCCATCCACCTCTCCGACCGGGAGGTGGCGCGCCTTGCCGAGACCGGCGCGGTGATTGCTCACTGCCCCAGCTCGAATCTCTTCCTGGCCAGCGGCGCGATGCCGCTCTCGCGATACCTCGCCAGCGGGATCCGCATGGGACTTGGCTCCGACGTGGCGGCGGGGCCTGATGCACCGCTCTTCTCCGTGATGCGCGCCGGCGCCTACACCCAGAACGCGCTGCGCGCCGCGGGGCGGAGCGAGGCTGCCGCCCTGTCGCCGGCGGATTGGCTGCGGCTCGGCACGCTGGGTGGCGCGGAGGCGCTCGGCCTTGCCGATCGGATCGGCTCGCTCGAGGCCGGCAAGGAGGCGGATCTGATCGCAGTGGATCCTTCGGTGACGCTGCCGCTGGAGGGGGTCGGGGCGCACGAGGACGATCGTCTCGATGAAATGCTGAGC
>JALYNS010000258.1 GCA_030773035.1 Chloroflexota bacterium | reverse complement strand
GATCAGCGCCGGGCCTGGCGGCCCGCACGTCGAATTCGTGCTCCGCGATGCAGAGGGCGCGCTGAAACTGCAACGCCTCCTGGCCGCGAGCCAGGTGCGGGCCTCGCGCATGGAGCGCCGTGGCCGGCAGGTCGTCTACCTCAAGGGCCAGGAGGAGATCGCCGGGCTGCTGCGCCTGACCGGCGCCAACCGTGCGCTGCTCGACTTCGAGTCGAGCCGCGTCAGCCGCGAGGTACGCAATCGGCTCAACCGCCTGCTCAACGCTGAGGAGGCGAACCTGTCACGGACCGTGCGCGCGGCCGACCGGCAGCTGCAGGCAATCAGCCGGCTCGAGGGCAGCGGCGAGCTGGACCGGTTGACCGATGGGCTGCGCGAGGCGGCCGCTCAACGCAGGCGCCATCCGGAGGCTGACCTCGATACGCTTGCGTCGAGCCTCGGCATCAGTCGCTCGGCGATGAATCATCGGCTCCGACGGCTGGTCGAGCTGGCCGCCGAATCGGCGATGCCGAGCCGCATCCGGACCCTCAGGAGCTGAAGTGAACTCCTCACGCCCACCGCTCATCGCCGGCAACTGGAAGATGAATCCACCCTCGTCCGCGGGCGCCGTGGCGCTCGCCCTTGACGTCCGCGAGGCCACCGCAGGGCTGCTCGCACGGACGGTGATCTGCCCGCCGAGCATCTGGCTCGCCGCGGTGGCAGCGGCGCTCGACGGGGGATCGACCGAGCCGGGCCATGTCGCGATTGGCGCCCAGACGATGCGTGCCGAGGAGGCGGGCGCCTTTACGGGCGAGATATCGCCACGCATGGTGAGCGAGCTGGCTCAGTACGCGATCCTGGGCCACTCCGAACGACGCCAGTACGACAACGAGACCGATGCCTCGGTGGCGGCCAAGGTCGCCTCGGCAGTCGCCCACCGCCTGCTGCCGATCGCCTGCGTCGGCGAGCTGGCCGAGGAGCGGCGGGCGGGGCTCACCGCGGTCGTCATCGAACGGCAGCTCCGAGCGGCGGTATCGCGCTTGGACCGCATTTCGGGGAGCGGCCTGGTCATCGCCTATGAGCCGGTCTGGGCGATCGGCACCGGCGATGCCGCCTCCGGAGAAGACGCCCAGGCCGCCGCGGCCCAGGTGCGGGCGATCCTGGCCGAGTCCGACCCGGCCGGTGCCGAGGAGGTCCCGATCCTGTACGGCGGCAGCTGCACCCCCGACAACGCGGCCGAGTTCTTCGCGCAGCCCGACATCGATGGGGCGCTGGTCGGCGGTGCCTCGCTCGACGCACGCAGCTTCGCCCAGATCGTGCGCCTGGCGGTCGAGGCGCGCGGGTGAGCCACGCTCCGGCCCCCGTCCGGCCGGTGGTGCTGTGCGTGCTCGACGGCTTCGGCCTCTCCGACGACCCCGCGCGCAACGCCCTGCTCTCGGCCCGCATGCCGACATGGGACCGGCTGACGGCCGACTGGCCGACCTGTCGGCTGGAGGCCTCGGGCCAGGCGGTCGGCCTGCCGCCCGGCCAGATGGGCAACTCCGAGGTCGGCCACCTGAACCTGGGTGCCGGCTTTCCGGTTCTCCAGGACCTGCCGCGGATCAACGGCGCGATCGCCGACGGAAGCTTCTTCGCCAACGGGGTGCTGGTCGGCGCGGTACGGCACGCGTTCGAGCACGGGACCCGCCTGCACCTCATGGCACTCGTGGGACCAGGCGGCGTGCATGCCTTTGACGAGCAGATCGTGGCCATGATCGACCTTGCGGCGCGCGCGGGCCTCGCCCCGGAGCGCGTGCTCCTGCATGCCTTCACCGATGGGCGCGACACGCCCCCGCGCTCGGCCGCCGAGCTGCTGCCGGAGCTGGAGCGGCGCATCGCCGGGCGGGCCACGATCGCAACGGTCAGCGGTCGCTTCTACGCCATGGATCGCGACGGTCGCTGGGAGCGGATCGCGCTCGCCTGGGAGGCGATCGTCCACGGCCGCGGCCTGCCTGCCAAATCCGCCATGAACGCCGTCGCCGAGGGCTACGCCCGCGGCGAGAGCGACGAGTTCATCCGGCCGACGGTGATCGACGGCTACGCGGGGATGGGGGATGGCGACTCGGTGCTGCACCTCAATTTCCGGGCCGATCGCGCCCGCCAGCTGACCCGTTCCCTCGCGCTCGACTCATTTGACGCGTTCGATCGCGGCCGGCGACCGATGGGGCTGCGGGTGGGGACCCTGACCGAGTACCAGGGCGCCGACGAGCTGCCGGTGGCGGTCGCATTTCCTCCGCTGGTGATCGACTCGCTGGCCGCCTACCTGTCGCGCCTCGGCCTGCGTCAGCTGCATGTGGCCGAGACGGAGAAGTACGCTCATGTCACCTACTTCTTCAACGGAGGAGTCGAGGAGGCGTTCCCGGGAGAGGATCGGCTGCTGGTCCCGTCGCGGCGCGACGTGCCGACCTACGACCTGGCCCCGGAGATGAGCGCGGAGCCGATCACCGAGGGGGTCGTGGCAGGGATCGGTTCCGACCGATACGACTTCATCCTGGTCAACTACGCGAACCCCGACATGGTCGCGCACACCGGGGTATGGGAGGCAGCGGTGACTGCCGCGGAGGTGATCGATGGCTGCCTCGCGCGCCTGCTGGATGCGTCCCTGGCGGCCGGAGGCGCCCTGATCGTGACGGCCGATCACGGCAACATCGAGGAGATGCGCGACCCCGGGGGCGCTCCCCAGACCAAGCACACCACCGCCCCGGTGCCATTCGTGCTCGTCTCCACCGCGTGGCGCGACGTCACGTTGCGCGACGGGACCCTTGCCGACGTGGCGCCGACCATCTGCGGGCTGCTCGGCCTGCAGCAGCCCCCGTCCATGACCTCGCGCAGCCTGATCGCAGACTGACTCTGCTAGACTCCGCGGCCATGAATCCACTCGTCGTCGCGCAGGCCATCCTGGCAGTGGCGCTCGTCGCCTCGATCCTGCTGCAGCAGCGCGGAACCGGCCTCGGCGGCGCCTTCGGCGGTGAGGTGACCGCCTACCGCAGCCGGCGCGGAATCGAGCGCACGCTCTTCCGGCTGACCATCCTGCTGGCGGTCCTGTTCGTCATCTTCAGCCTGCTGAACCTGCTCTAGCCGGCCGCCCCAGCCGCCAATAGGGCCATTCCGGACCCGCCGGGAGCCTGTGCTATCATCGGCCGCGCCTCGCCGGGAGCACCTGTCGAGACCGCGTGCCGAGGTGGCGGAATAGGCAGACGCGCTAGGTTCAGGACCTAGTGGCCGCAAGGTCGTGTGGGTTCAAGTCCCTCCCTCGGTACCACCGATGCCCAGGTGGCGGAATTGGTATACGCGTACGTTTGAGGGGCGTATGAGGCAACTCATCCGGGTTCAAGTCCCGGCCTGGGCACCAACCTCCCCTCCGAGACCGATGACGCCGCCTGTTCCCCAGGCGGCGTTCGCGTGTAGGCTTCCCGCGGGCGGTTAGCTCAGCTGGTCAGAGCGTCTCGCTTACACCGAGAAGGTCGGGGGTTCGAGCCCCTCACCGCCCACCATCCCGGCTGGTACGATTGGCGACCACCACCCTCACAAGAAATTGGAGTGCCCCAGACATGGAGCCCATCTGGATTGTCCTGATCGTCCTGGTCGTCGTCGTGGCCTTCGTCATCTTCATCTACAACGGGCTGGTTCAGCGCCGCAACGTCGTCGACGAGGCCTGGAACCAGATCAGCGTGCAGCTGAAGCGCCGGCATGACCTGATCCCGAACCTGGTCAATGCCGTGAAGGGCTACATGGACTTCGAGCAGGAGACCCTGACCAAGGTCATCGAGGCTCGAGGAGCGGCCGTCAATGCCGCACAGGCGGGCGCCGGCGGGGCCGCCGCATCGGCCCAGGCCGAGAACTTCCTGACCGGAGCCCTGCGGCAGCTCTTTGCCCTGGTCGAGAACTACCCGACCCTGAAGGCGAACGAGAACGTCCTTCAGCTGCAGGAAGAGGTCACCACCACGGAGAACCAGATCGGGTTCTCCCGGCAGCACTACAACAGCACCGTTCGAGACTTCAACACCTCGATCCAGACCTTCCCGAGCGTCATGATCGCCGGCATGTTCGGCTTCCGGGCGCGCGACTACTTCCAGATCGAGGAGGCGGACGCCGAGGTCCCGACCGTGAACCTGCGCAGCTGATCGATCGGGGATCCCTTCCCATGGCGCGGTGGGGGCGATGAGCGTCCAACCGGTGCCGACGACCTTCTTCCGGGAGATCGCGCGCAACCGACGCAACTCCTGGATCCTGGTGGTGGTGGTCGCCCTGGTGCTGGGCGCGCTGGGCGGTGCCATCGGCTACGCGACCGGATTCGGCTGGGGCGGGGTGGCGGTGGCCCTGACCGTCGCCTTCTTCATGAGCATCGGCAGCTACTTCGCGGGCGACAAGCTGGTGCTCGTCTCGAGCGGTGCCAAGGAGGTGCCACAGCTGGAGACGCCCGAGGAGTATCGCCAGCTGCTCAACGTGGTGACCGAGATGAGCCTCGCCAGCGGGCTGCCGATGCCCAGGGTCTACGTCATCGACGACACGGCGCCGAATGCCTTCGCCACGGGACGCGACCCCAAGCACGCATCGGTTGCCGTCACCAGCGGTCTCCTCGAGAAGACTGACCGCGAGCAGCTGCAGGGGGTGCTGGCCCACGAGCTGAGCCACGTCGGCAACTACGACATCCGGTTCGCCCTCCTGGTAGGCGTCCTGGTCGGCAGCATCGCGCTCCTCTCCGACTGGTTCCTGCGCTTCACCTTCTGGGGAGGCGGCCGGCGCGGGGGCGGCGACCGCGACCGCGGGGGTGGGGGAGCGGCCCTCATCCTCTTCGCGATTGCGCTGCTGCTCGCGATCGTGGCGCCGCTCATCGGGCGCATGGTTCAGCTGGCCGTCAGTCGCTCTCGCGAGTCGCTGGCCGATGTCTCCGCGGTGGAGCTGACGCGCAACCCGGTCGGCCTGGCGCGTGCGCTGCGCACCATCGCCGACGACCCGGAGGTGCTCGAGGTCGCCAACCGGGCGACCCAGCACCTGTACATCATCAACCCGATCAAGAGCTTCGAGAATCGGTCAAAGAGCATGTGGGACACGCACCCGCCCCTCGCCGACCGGATCGCCGTCCTGCAGGGACTCGCCGGCCAGTTCGGACAGGACCCCACAGTCATCCGCTGAGCCCGTGGTCCGGTTGCCGCTCAATCGGGGCCTGTGCTATCGTCGCCAGCCGAGGACGCGACCACGAGCGGGGCGGGCCGAGGTAGCTCAGTTGGTAGAGCACCGCCCTGAAGAGGCGGGTGTCGTCAGTTCGATTCTGACCCTCGGCACCAACTCTCGCGGTGCGCAGCGGCGATCGGGCGGAAGTGGCTCAGTTGGTAGAGCATCACCTTGCCAAGGTGAGGGTCGCGGGTTCGAGTCCCGTCTTCCGCTCCATTTTTCTGCCCTCACAAGGGTGACCTGCTAGCCTCGTTCGGTGCTTCGGATGCCCCGTCGTCTAGCTGGCAGGACAGCGGACTTTGGATCCGTGAACCGAGGTTCGAATCCTCGCGGGGCAGCCAGCGCGAGCTGAGCAAGGCGACGTGCCCGAGTGGCCAGGGAGCGGTCTGCAAAACCGTTTACACGGGTTCGAGTCCCGTCGTCGCCTCCACCATTTGCGCACGAATCGTCCCGAAGGAGCCTTGCCCGCGTCGAGCCAATGCACGAACGGGACTCCTCCAAGGTCCAGCGCGGGCAGCTCCTCGCAGCCGATCGCCCGCAGGCTCGGCCGAGGCGCTCATCCGTCGGTGCTAGGCTTGGCCCCGGACGTCGATTGGCAGAACCCGGGGGCTCCACGTTGGTTACCTTGCCCCGGATGCGGCGGCGAACGGCGCTAAAGCGGCGAGTAAGTCGCGCGGGCATAGGCTCACCCCCGGCCGGCAATCCGTGGCAGCGTGGCCCATCCGTGAGGACGGCGAGCGGCTGTCCCTGTCATGCACCGGACATCCGGAGCGTCACCGGCTACCTAGGCGCGCGTGAGCAACGCGGCTAACCTCCTCGTATCGGGCTCCAATCAGGAGGAGGACAGAGGCCATGGGTTCACAGCAGGGCCGGCCGGAGGTCCCTAGCGGCATGAAAGACAGCATGCGCGAGGTGCGGTTCACCTCCGCAGAGGGCGAAGGTTCGATCCGCTCGAAGCTCGCCAAGGGCGGGCCGATCGCGGTGCGCCTCCGCATTCCACCCGACAGCGATGTCGAAGGGCACTCGCTCGGCGACTCTGTTGTGCTGGCAATTGCCAAATTCGACGACGGCGACGTCGAAGGGCATGCCCTCAACATCCACTTCCCCAATGCCGGGCAGGCGCGACGCTTCCGGAACGAGATGATTGCGGCCGGTGCGCTGACGGCCACGCTCGCCCTCGGCGTCGGGCTCAGCCAATTGGCTCCAAGCGCCCAGCTGGGACAATCCCAGGTGGGATCTGGGGCGCAGAGCAATACGGTGTGGATCGGCATCCCGCATCAGGTCGGGCCCATTGAGGGCGGCGCGGCTGCACCAGCCGTGCAGATCCCGCATCAGGTCGCGCCCATTGAGGGCGACGCGGCTGCACCAGCCGTGCCGGTCCCGCATCAGGTTCCGCCTGACGACCTTTAGCCGTCGGCGTGGAAGCCGGCTAGCGTTAGCTCACGGGAGCGGTCTAGTGGCCCGTTGCCGGGCAACAGGTAGCACGACAGGTAGTAACAGGGGCGAATGACGCCGGTCACGAACTGCTCGGCGCGGGGTGGTTTGAGGGGAAACGAGGCATCGGCGGACGCTCGCGGACGCTATGGGGCAGACTGAAAAACCCGTTTGCACGGGTTCGATTCCCGTCGTCGCCTCCACCATCCTGAACACGAAATCGGGCCATCCAGCGACGGTCGCGAAGGTGCGTGAGGATGGCGGCGGCTTCTCTACTCCGAAGGTGGGCCGAGCGCCCCGCACGCTACCTAAGTAGGACTAACGGGTCCTTCCGCCTCAGTCCCACCTCGCTGACACTGATTCGTGGTCAAAGTGTCGCGAAAAGGACCTCTATGGAAGCCGATGCCGACAGCCTGAGGCGAGCGAAGCGCAGGACGCTGTACGCGGTCGCGCTCGCCACGGTCGCCATGGTGACCGTCCTGGTGACGCCGGCCACGTTCACGATCCGTGACGCCGCGGCTCTGCTCGGCGTCTGGCTCCTGTTCGCCTCGCTCATCCGGTACGCGGCACTCCGTCGCCGGTTGCTGATGCCGATGTTCCGCCGGCCGATCCCGATTCGCTTCAGTGGCAACCTCGGCAGATTCACGCTGCTGGTTCGCGGAGACGGGCGTCGAGTGCAGGTGCGGGCCGGTGCTGATGTCGTCGCCGAGGCGGTCGCCACCGACGAACGCGACGAGCTCGTCGTGGACCTCGAGGAGGTCGACGATGCCGAGCTCGATGCCCTCGGCGCGGCAATCGGTGCGGCGATCGAGATGGTGGCTGTGGCCGATCAGGACCGCTCGCCCGAACGGCGCGGAGCGCGGGTCCACGGAGGTGGGGACGCACGACCGCGCGCGACCACGGCGGCGCTGGCGGACCTGGAGGCCTACATGCAGGCATCCCACATGGCCGCCCGGTAGCAAAGCCGGTAGCAACGGGGGCGAATGACCCCGGTCATTGGCTCGGGTATGGCGGACACGGCCGCCCCATGAGCCATCGCTCAGCTC
>JALYNS010000257.1 GCA_030773035.1 Chloroflexota bacterium | reverse complement strand
GGCCCGAGCCGTGCTGGGCTCGCTGCCCGAGGTCCCGGTCTCCTACCTGCGAGCGACCCAGAACCCGCCACGGTGGCCGGAGGGCGCCCTGGAGGCGGCGCTCGCCGAATTCATCTCTGGCCTGCCTGGCTGGCTCCTAGTCGAGGTGGACTCCGGGCACGTCATCCAGGAGGAGCAGCCACAGGCCGTCATCGACGAGGTGCGCGCCGTGCTGGACCGGCTTCCATGAGCCGAACGGCTACCTAGGGCGCCGAAACGTCGAATCGCCGGGAGTCCAGCCGGGGCGAGCCCGACCACCTACCAGACCTCGCCGGGTCTCCAGTCAACCGCGATCGGTGCGGAGAGGTCCAGGTCTGCGGGTGTCGTCGGGGTGGGACGCACCATGATGTTGCCGTCCTCGTCGGGCGAGCGAAGCAGTTGCCCATCGCGCTCACGGATCCAGGTGGGACCCTGCCAGACGACCCAGCCGAGCCGGGCGTAGAACTCGTGCCTGCCGGTCCCGAGCGCGCCGAGCTTGTATCCCTCGTCGACCATGCGGTCGATGACCTCCATCACCTGCCTGCCGTGGCCCTGCCGCTGGCGTGCCGGCAGGACCGCGACCGCCTCCACGTAGCCGGCCCGCAGCACGCCCTCGCCTGGATAGAGGAGCCGATCGACGATGGCCGCATGCGCAACGATGCCACCCTCCGGCTGCTCGGCCAGCACGTGGACGCCCGGCCCGATCGACTCCCAGTAGTCCTCCCACGGCTCCTCGAAGGCGGCCTCGCACAGGTCGGTCAGCTCGGCCCACTCGGCGGCGCTCAGCGCGGCCGATGGCACGACCCGGATCGAGATCACCGTCGCGGCTTGATGCGTCGACGGCCCGGGCGGCGATAGCGGACCTCGAGGAACGGCCACAGGTCCGACAGCGCAACGCGATAGTCTCCGCCGACCAGCGCGGCACGCAGGCGCCCGCTCCGGATCAGCCGTCGCACGTGCTCGGGGTGAAAGCCCAGGATGATCCCCGCGTTCCGGGTCCCGACCGCGAGCGACTCCGGATCCACCTCCGCGTCGGGATCCATGCCGGACAGCGCGACCGCCATCGCCTTGGTGCGGTCGATGGTGAGCGCCACCGCCTCCGGCTCGGGACGCCGCATGGCGCTTGCGGCCGCGGCGGCGAGGTGCTCGCGCAGGTCGCCGACCTTCATCGAGCTCATCTGACCTCCAGCCAGCCGCGCCGGAAGGCGACCGGAAAGAGGCCGGGCAGGGATGCGACGATGCGCCCGAACCAGCCGGCCCTCGCCCGGTACAGGGTCCGCGCCTTGGCGACCACCCGCGCGCAGTCATCGCCGCTGAGCTCGTGGGCGAGAGCGCGGAGCTCGTGGAAGGCGTCTGCCTCGTGCCCGGCCAGCCACAGGGCGTCCGCCAGCGTCTCGCGGCCCGCCCGGTCGGCCGGTCGCAGGTCGCTCCCCCGCTTCGCAGCCGGCAGCGCACCCGCCGCGTCGCCCAGATGGATCAGGCCGCGCGCCAGGGAGATCTGCGCGTCGAAGTTCGTCGGCTCCAGGCGGATCGCTCGCCGAGCAGCCTCCACCCCCTTGGCCGCGTCCGAGCCCTCGATCCGCTCCGCGGCCTCGGCCACGGTCCAGGCCACCTGGCGCGGATCGCGGCGCGCGAGGCTCGCGTATTCGGCAGCTGCGTCACGGTGCTCGCCGCGCCGTGACTGGATCTCGGCCAACAGCTCGCGGTAGCGGACCTCATCGGGGTCCAGGCGCACCGCATCCATCGCATCGGCCTCTGCCTCCTCGAGGCGGCCGAGGGCGAGAAGGGCACGCGCCCGCATCTCGTGCGCGGCGTCATCGCCGGGGCGGGCAGCCAGGCGCTCGGCGGCAGCCGCGACCACCCCCTGCGGGTCGTCGACCTCAGGCCGCTCCACCCGACACCAGCTCGGAGATCCGGCCCGGGATGGCGTCGAGTCCCACCCGCTCCTGGGTCATGCTGTCGCGCTCCCGGATGGTGGCGGCGCCATCGGTCAGAGTCTCGACGTCGATGGTGATGCAGAAGGGCGTCCCGATCTCGTCCTGGCGCCGGTAGAGCTTGCCGATGCTCGCCGTGTCGTCGTACGTGGCGGTCACGCGACGCTTCAGCTCGGTCGTCAGGCGCTGACCCAGCTCGACCAGCTCCGGCCGGTTGCGCAGCAGCGGCATGACCGCGACCTTGATCGGGGCGAGGGACGGGCGCAGGTGCAGCACGACGCGCTTCTCGACCTCGACCTGCTGCTCCTCGTACGCATCCAGCAGGACCGTCAGCACGGCCCGATCGACCCCCATCGCCGGCTCGATGACGAAGGGCGTGACGTGCTCACCGCTCGCCTCGTCGAAGATGCTCAACCCCTTGCCGGACGCCGCGGCGTGCGCCTTGAGGTCGAAGTCGGTCCGATCCGCGACCCCCTCAAGCTCGGACCAGCCCATCGGGAAGGCGTACTCGATATCGGTCGTCTGGCGGCTGTAGTGCGACAGCTCGTCGGGGTCATGCGGTCGCAGGCGGAGCCGATCCGGCGCGACGCCCATCACATCGGTCCACCAGCGGAGCCGTTCGGCGACCCAGTAGGCGAACCACTGGTCTTCCTGCGAGGGATGGACGAAGAACTCCATCTCCATCTGCTCGAACTCACGGTCGCGGAAGATGAAGTTGCCGGGCGTGATCTCGTTGCGGAAGCTCTTGCCGATCTGGGCAATCCCGAACGGCAGCTTCTTGCGGGCGGTGGTCGCGACATTCGCGAAGTTGACGAAGATGCCCTGCGCGGTCTCGGGGCGCAGGTAGGCGGTGCTCGCGCTCTCCTCCACCGGGCCGACGTGCGTCTTGAACATGAGGTTGAAGGCGCGAGCCTCGGTGAACGAGCCCTTGGCGCCACAGTCGGGACAGACGTCACCCTCGATGTGGTCGGCACGGAAGCGATGCTTGCAGCTCTTGCAGTCCACCATCGGGTCGGTAAACGTGGCGACGTGGCCACTGGCCTCCCAGACACGTGGGT
>JALYNS010000256.1 GCA_030773035.1 Chloroflexota bacterium | reverse complement strand
GAAGGGAACATCGGCCTCCAGCCGCAGCGGGGCGAAGCCGTAGGTGGGGATGCCGAGCCTGGCCATCCACTTCGCATCGGTGCCCGGGGTGATCATCATCGGCGCGGAGATGGCCTCCGGATCCGCGGCGGCGAGGGCCTCGTGCATGAGCCGCACGATCTCCGCGTCGGAGGGCGCCTCGACCGGCGGCAGCACCACCACCCCCTCGACCGTCGCGCGCTCGCCGACGATCCGCTGCATCTCGGCCAGCAAGGCCGGCTGATCGGTGCCGGGCAGGGTCCGAACGTCGACCTCCGCCTCCCCGCTGCCGGCGATGACGTTCACCTTCTGGCCGGCCCGCAGCGTGGTGGGGGTGACCGTATCGCGCAGCATGGCGCGCAGCGAGCGGCGCAGCACCAGGTCGTCGACGGCCGAATCGAGCGCGCGGAGTGCAGATGCCTCATCGCCACCGTCGAGCTGGGCCGTCACGTCGGCCAGGCCGAGCGCGTCGAGGAAGCCGCGCACCGTTGGCGTCAGGCGCATCGCGTGCTCCGACTGCGCGAGCAGGGTCGCGGCCTCCGCGAGCTTGACGGCGGCGTTGTCCGGATGCGGCATCGATGCGTGGCCGGGCGTGCCGGTCGACCGCATGCGCGTCCAGATGATCCCCTTCTCAGCGACCTGGATGGCGTACACGCGCCGCCCGCCGAGCGTGGTCGAGTAGCCGCCGACCTCGTTGAGCGCCGCCGCCGCCGGACGGCCATCGGCCCCGCTGAACAGGTCGGGCCGCTCCGTTACCCAATGCCCGGCGCCGAACGAGCCGCCCGCCTCCTCGTCGGAGAGGGCGGCGAAGATGACGTCGCGGCGGCGCTCACCGCCCGACCGATGGAGCGCCAGCATGACCGACAGCTCCATGGCGACCATGTCCTTCATGTCGACCGCGCCGCGGCCCCAGATCACACCGTCGACCAGGTCCGCACCGAACGGATCCCGCGCCCAGGCCGCGGCATCGACCGGCACCACGTCGACGTGCGAGAGGAGCAGCAGCGGTGGGAGAGGGTCATCCACCGTCGCGCGGAGACGGGCGAAGCACGAGCCCCGGCCCGGGATCGTCTCCAGGACCTCCGCCGGGATCCCGGCCGAGGTCAGCACCTCGGCGCAGTAGGCCGCCGCCGCGGTCTCGCCGCCGGTCGAGTCGCGCCCCGCGGCGCCGTCGACAAGGCCGGGAGGGTTGACGCTCGGGATCCTGATCAGCGCGCGCAGATGCTCGACGCACTCTGCACTGGCGCGCTCCCAATCGACGGCCGGCGCCGCGTCGCTCGCCATCGCTAGCGGTAGCTCTGGGCGGGGGCGGCGCCGCTCTTCGGCAACGGTCGCCCGCCAGTCGCGTGTGCCGACAGGTGTCGCGCGTGGACGAGCCGCCCGAGCGGCCACTCCGCGGCCAGCAGCACGAGCGCGACAGCGAGCAGCACCGGCAGCTGCGCGGCCATCCCCATCACCACCAGCGCGATGATGAAGAAGCCGTGAATCGCAATGCGGATGGCGAGGGCCAGCCGCAGCTCGACGATGGCCTGACGGGCACCATCGGGCTGAATCCGATCCGGCCCCCATACCCCCCACGCCGAGATCGCAAGGAAGCCTCCCATGGCCACCGCGAAGAGCCACAGCCCGCCGCCCGGCTGGGGATCCACGATCGGTCGCAGGAAGCTGAACGGCATGAGCCCGGCCAGGAGCAGGAGCCAGGCCGGGACAGGGACCACCAGCTGCAGCCACTCCCATGCGGGCCTTCCAGCCGTCACGTCCCGCAGCCAGCGCGTCATCATGCTGAAACCGAGCGTCACGAACAGCCACGCGTAGAAGTTGCCGGCCGGCACGCCGAACCAGCCCTCGGTCGGGCCGATGCCGCGCCAGGTCCAGAGCCCCATCCTGATGGCGATTGCATCGAAGGCGAGGTCGAGGCTGATCGCCAGCACCGCGTCGACGAATGGCGCATAGCGACGGCGCACGCCCAGCGCGTCGGTGAGCCGCATGGCGCCGGCGATGATCAGTGCCCAGGTCAGGCCGATCACCACCGGCGCGCGGTCGATGGTCAGGATCCAGTCAGCGGAGTAGTGATACGTCTCGAAGACGAGCTGGTCGCCCTCCTCCAGCAGGATGCCGAAAGCGGCGGCGGATAGCAGCTCCAGGAACGGTAGCCGGCCGCGCCGCAGGGCTGCCACGGCGGCGCCGATGAAGAAGAGCGCTGCGGAGACCTCGAGCAGCAGGTAGAGCGGGTTCATGCCCCGATGATACGAGGGCCGGAGATCGGAGATCGGGCGGGCCTCAGGCCTCTGCCCATCGGAAGGTAGCGCCGTCCGCCGGGTCGTAGAATGCCGCGGTGACGACCCAGGTGAGCTCCGAGACGGTCCCGATCTACCTCGCCGGCGAGTTCGTCCGGGCAGGAACGCCGCTCGAGGTCCACGATCCGGCCTCCGGCGAGCTGGTGGCGACCACCTGGCAGGCCGGTCCCCAGGAGCTGGAGCATGCCGCCGCCGCCGCGGTCGAAGCCTTTGCGGCGACGCGGCGACTGGCCAGCTTCGAGCGACGCGACGCCCTCGCGCACGTGGCCGAGCGGATCAGCCAGGACGCCGATGAGCTGGCCGAGCTGCTCACGCGTGAGTCGGGCAAGCCGATCCGGGACGCGAAGGCCGAGGTCGCGCGCGGGGCTCTCACCTTCCGCACGGCCGCCGAGGAGGCGCTTCGCATCAACGGGGAGTGGCTTCCCCTGGACTGGACCGCCGCCAACCGCGGTCGCAGCGGGATCGTGCGGCGCTACCCGATCGGCCCGGTGGCGGGCATCAGCCCGTTCAACTTCCCGCTCAACCTTGCCGCGCACAAGGTCGCGCCCGCGATCGCCGCCGGCTGCAGCATCGTGCTCAAGCCGCCCTCAAAGGACCCGCTGGTGATGCTCCGCGTGGCGGGCTACCTGGCCGAGACGAACCTGCCCAAGGGCGCCGTCTCGATCCTGCCCATGGATCGCCCTACCGGCGATCGGATGGTCGCCGACGACCGGTTCAAGCTGCTCAGCTTCACCGGAAGCCCGTCGGTGGGCTGGAAGATGAAGGCCGAAGCCGGCAAGAAGAAGGTGGTCCTCGAGCTCGGGGGCAACGCCGGGGCGATCGTCGACGAGACCGCCGACCTCGACTGGGCGGTCGCGCGCCTGGCGTTCGGGGCCTTTGCCTACGCCGGGCAGGTCTGCATCAGTGTCCAGCGCATCTACGTGGTCGAGTCGATCTTCGCCGAGTTCGAGCGGCGCTTCGTCGACAAGGTGCGACAGCTGCAGGTCGGCAGCCCGCTCGATCCCGCCACCGATCTCGGGCCGATGGTCGATGCGAAGGCGGTCGCGCGGACCCACGAGTGGGTCGGCGAGGCGCTGGGGCAAGGCGCGCGAGCCCTGATCGGCGGCGAGCCGGATGGGCTCTTCTATCCACCGACCGTCCTGGTCGACGTCCCGAAGGACGCACGGGTGTGTGGCGAGGAGGTCTTCGCCCCGGTCGTCAACCTCTTCCCGGTGCCCGACTTCGCGGCGGGCATTGCCGAGATCAACGAC
>JALYNS010000255.1 GCA_030773035.1 Chloroflexota bacterium | reverse complement strand
GCCGAGGTGAGCGGGGTCGGATGGCAGCGGCGCGGCCGGCTCCGGCATCGGGCTAGGCGTCCATCCCGGCCGCGTCATCGGCGACGAGGAGGGTGACGCCAGCACCCGCGAAGTTGCGCAGGTCGCGGCCGCTCTCGCGCCCCGCCTCCGAGGCGAGCGCCGCGTCGAGATCGGCTCGCGAATCGAAGCTCATCTCGGCGAGCAGGTGGTACGGAGCTGGTCGGCCACCAACTCCATCGGGCCTCGTCAGGCGCAAGCCGCGCAGGTTCGGGTATCGGCGAACAATGGGGGTGTGGACGTCGCGGTAGTGCGCGTCGAAGGCGGCAGGGTCGTCGGGGGAATTGAAGAGGGCGATCAGGCGTGCCACAGCCTGCGTCAACGCTTGAAGAAGTCGGCGTTGATCTGGGTGAAGTTGGTCCACTGCTCGGGGACCGCGTCCTCGGCGAAGATCGCCGTCACCGGGCACTCGGGCTCGCACGCGCCGCAGTCGATGCACTCGTCGGGGTCGATGTAGAAGAGCGGCGCCTCATCGGTGGTGTGGATGCAGTCGACCGGGCAGACGTCGACGCACGAGGCATCCTTGACGCCGATGCATGGCTCCGTGATCACGTACGTCATCGCCGGCCGATGGTACACCGATGGCCCGAGCGTGCGCCGTTCGCGCTAGCCCCCCTGCATCGGCGTGCCGCCTAGCTCCTCAGCTCCGCTGTCGCTGCATCGGCCCGGAGTCGCGCATACCCGGGCTTCACCTGCTCGTTGATGATCCGCAGGCGCCCATCGAATGGCAGGAAGGCGCTCTTGATGGCGTTGAGGGTCAGCCACTCCATATCGGCCAGGTCCCAGCCAAAGCTGGCGACCATGCTGGCGAACTCATCGGACAGGGTGATGTGGCTCATAAGCCGGTTGTCCGTGTTCAGGGTCACGCGGAAGCGGAGTTGCTTGAGCAGGTCGATGGGGTGCTCGACCATGGTTGCGACGGCCCCGATATCGACGTTCGAAGTCGGGCACATCTCGAGCGGAATGCGTCGGTCACGGACATAGGCGGCGAGGCGCCCGAGCTTGACCTCACCATCCGGCTCGACGGTGATGTCGTCCACGATCCGGACTCCGTGCCCCAGCCGCTCCGCGCCGCAGAACTGGAGTGCCTCCCAGATCGACGGCAGGCCGAATGCCTCGCCGGCATGGATCGTGAAGTGGAAGTTCTCGTGGGCGATGAGCTGGAAGGCGTCCAGGTAGCGGGTCGGCGGGTATCCCTTCTCCGGGCCGGCGACGTCGAAGCCAAGCACACCGTTGTCCCGATGCCGGACGGCCAGCTCGGCGATTTCAACCGATCGGGCCGCCTGGCGCATTGCGCTCAGCAGCAGCCCAACCACGATCGCCCGCCCCGCGGAGCCGCGACGCACCCCCGCCACCGCTGCCTCGACCACCTGGTCGAGGCTCAGGCCGCCACGCAGATGCTGTTCGGGGGCGAATCGGACCTCGGCATACACGATCCCATCGGCTGCCAGGTCCTCGACCGACTCCGCCGCCACGCGCTCGATCGCCGCCGCGCTCTGCATCACCGCCGTGGTGTGATCGAAGGCCTCGAGGTAGCCCACCAGTGACCGCTCGGCCGCGCCCGGGGCAGGCTTGAACCAGGTCGACAGCTCGACGGCGTCGCGTGTCGGGAGGCCCTCGTAGCCGATCTCGTCGGCAAGCTCGATGAGCGTGGAAGGCCGCAGCCCCCCGTCGAGATGCTCGTGCAGGAGCACCTTTGGGGCGCGCCGGATCGTGGCGAGATCGAGTGCGGGGGCAGCCATCATTGGCGGGCAGCCTAGCCTTCCGCCTGCGCGTCGACAAGCAGAAAGCCGCTACCCTTCCGCGATGAACAGCCGCCCCCCGCTCATTGCCGCCGCCGTCACGCCGCTGACGGTCGGCGGGCACGGCCTCGATGAGGACGCCATCTGGCCCATGGTCCGCTTCCTGGTCGAGCGCGGCGCCGACGGCGTCTTCGCCTGCGGAACCACGGGGGAGGGGATCCTGCTCTCGACCGCCGAGCGGGAGCGTGCCGCGGTGGTCTTCCGCGCGGCGCTGCGCGGGCGCCTGATCATGCACTGCGGAGCCCAGACCACGGCGGAGACGAGCCGCTTGGCAGCACACGCGGCGGAGGTCGGCGCTGACGCGGTGGCGGTCATCCCGCCGCCCTACTTTCCGCTCGACGCGGCCGCGCTGACCGAGCACTTCGTCGCTGCCGCCGACGCCTGCGCTCCCCTCCCCTTCTACATCTACGTCTTCGCCCCGCGAAGCGGATACCCCGTGCCGACCGAGGTCGTCGAGCGCGGCGCCG
>JALYNS010000254.1 GCA_030773035.1 Chloroflexota bacterium | reverse complement strand
GGGAATCCTCTTGGGCGAGTCCGGCGGGACCGCGCTGTGGGCGGCCTTGCAGGTGGCGCGCTCGATCGACGATCCCGAGGCGCTCTTCGTGGTGCTTCTGCCGGACTCGGGGCGGAACTATGTCGGGAAGCTCTATAACGACGCGTGGCTGCGCGATGTGGGCGTGCTCGGGGCGGACGAGGCGGTCGCCAATTACGACTGGCGCTCTACCCAGCTTGGCGTGGTGGTGCGGAAGGACGGCACGGCGTAGGCTGACGGGCATGCAGACGGATCTGAGGGGACTTGCAGGAGTCGTGGCGCCATTCAGTGGTCCGCGAGCGCTGGCATGGGGCCTCCTCTCGCTGATCGGCTTCGTCCTCAGCTCAATGTCATTGCTTTTCCCGATCTCGGCAATCGAATCCGCTTTCGGCATGCCACACGCAGCCGCTCTCGGGATGTGGGCGTTCGCCTGGAGTATTGCCGGCGGCCTGCTGGTACTGGCCTGCGGTCGTCTTGTCTTCAACTCGTGGCTCGAGGTAGGAGTCGGCGCTTGGCTGATCCTGCTGTGCGGAGCGCTGGTGAGCGCCGTTCACCTTGGGGTCTTGGCTCAATGGATGATCGGACGCTTCGGCTACAGCGACCCAGACTACGTCGGAGCCACCTTCCTGCTATTCGCGGTCGTCACAGGCGTCGCCGTCGCCGGGATCGGCGTCCAGGTCGCTCCGAGGGGCGCGGGCTGGGTGCCAATGCTCGGTGTAGGGGGCGGTGTGATCCTTGCAGTAATCATCCTTCTCATGAACGTGGCAGGGCTTGCCGGCGGTCTCTCGGCCGACAGCGGGCCCTTGGCGGCAGCGACCGTGGCCGCTGCGCTCTACATCGGAGCCGTGGGAATCCTCTCGCTCGCGCGGTTGCGACGCGCATGAGCCGCCTCGGCCGGCCCTAGGCGGCCGAGGTCATCGGGCGGGGACGAGCCGCCCACCCGCTCAAACCGAGCCAGATGAAGCCACCGCCGTACATGATCACGCCGACACGAGCGACCAGCTCCATTGCGAGCTCCGACGGCGGCCCAATGAACACGCCGATCATCACCATGGCGGCTCCGATCGCCAGCGCGAGCGCCGCGAGCCGGGGCAGGACGCCGATCGCCAGTGTCACGACGCCGAACAGCGCGGACGTGACCCAGAACGCCTCCTGCGCGACCACGCCAAATTGACGCCCGGCGATGCTGGGCAGGTTTGCGTCAACGAGCCCAGAGAGCACGCTGAGCGTGCTCACCGTATAGGCGAGGACCGCCGGCGCGAAGCCAAGCCAGGCCAGGACGGACGAATGACTGACCTGCCGCCGGTGGATGCCGATCAAGCCAACCGTGGCCAGGGCGTAGAACACGGCGAGCCGTACGACCAGCAGCCCTCCACTCACCGTGAAGATCAGGCCGAAGAGGAGCAGCAAGCCACCGCCAACGGCAGCGCCAGCCAGGATACGAGTGCGCATCGTCGGTCTCCCTTCCATGAACTCGAAGTCGCCCCCTTCGATTACCTGGGGGTCGAGATGCGCGTCGAGGGCGCAGTACAGCAGGCCGATGAGCTGGCGGACGCCAGGCGGCTGGAGCTCGAGGATCTCGACGAGCTCGTCCGCATAGCGCCGACGCCATACCCGCGGGAAGAGTCGGATCACCCATCGTCCGTTCACTATGTCGCCTCACGCTATAGCGGCTGCCGATATAGTGGGAGCGTCGCGTGCGCATGTCAAGACCCTCGTGCATAGCCACCGAAGGCGCCGCGGGGTAACCTTGACCCTCATGCATCACGGAGTTGCTTCCCGATGACCAGCATCGTTCAGCCGCCGGCCGCGGAGGCAGGCGCCCAGGCCGCCACCGAGCGGGTGAACCACTGGATCGGTGGCAAGCGCGTGGCCGGCGTCTCGGGGCGCAGCGGCCCGGTCTACAACCCGGCAACCGGGGAGCTGGCGCGGGAAGTCGACTTCGCATCGGTCGAGGAGGTCGATGCAGCAGTCGCAGCAGCGAAGGCCGCCTTCCCGAAGTGGCGCGCCACGAGCATCAGCAAGCGCACCGAGATCCTGTTCCGCATTCGCAACCTGGTCGAGGAGCACAAGGCCGAGATCGCCGCGCACCTCACCCGCGAGCACGGCAAGGTCCCCAGCGATGCGCAGGGCGAGGTGGCCCGCGGCCTCGAGAACCTCGAGTTCGCGACCGGCATCCCGCACCTGCTCAAGGGCGGCTTCAGCGAGCAGGTGAGCACCGGCATCGACGTCTACCAGATTCGCCAGCCGCTCGGCGTGGTGGCCGGCATCACGCCCTTCAACTTCCCGGCCATGGTGCCGATGTGGATGTTCGGCAACGCCATCGCCTGCGGCAACACCTTCATCCTGAAGCCGTCCGAGAAGGACCCGTCGGCATCGGTCTATCTCGGGGAGCTGCTCAAGGAGGCGGGAGTCCCGGACGGCGTCTTCAACGTCGTGCACGGCGACAAGGTGGCCGTCGATCGGATCCTGGAGCACCCCGATATCGCCGCCGTCTCGTTCGTCGGCTCAACCCCCATCGCGCGCTACATCTACGAGACCGGCACGAAGCACGGCAAGCGGGTGCAGGCCCTTGGCGGCGCCAAGAACCACATGCTGGTGCTGCCCGACGCGGACGTCGGCATGGCGGCCGATGCCGCAGTCTCCGCCGCCTACGGCTCCGCCGGCGAACGCTGCATGGCGATCAGCGTGGTGGTGGCGGTCGGCGACGTCGCCGATCCCCTGGTCGCGGCGATCGAGGAGCGGCTGCCGAAGATCAAGGTCGGACCTGGCACCGATCCGTCCGCCGAGATGGGGCCGCTCATCACGCGCGAGCATCGCGACAAGGTCGCTTCCTACCTGGAGAGCGGCCCGGCACAGGGGGCGGATCTGGTCGTGGATGGGCGGCAGCACGCCCTCTACCAGGAGGGAGGCGGCTTCTTCCTGGGCGTCTCGTTGCTCGACCGGGTGACCACCGAGATGGACTGCTACCGCAACGAGATCTTCGGCCCGGTGCTGGAGGTGATGCGCGTGCCGACCTACGCCGATGCGATGGAGGTGCTCGACCGTAACCCGTATGCCAACGGGACGGCAATCTTCACCCGCGACGGTGGCGCGGCTCGCCAGTTCCAGTTCGACGTCAATGTCGGCATGGTGGGCATCAACGTCCCGATCCCCGTGCCGGTCGCGTACTACTCATTCGGCGGCTGGAAGGCGTCGCTCTTCGGCGACCTGCACATGTACGGTCCCGAGGGAGTGCAGTTCTACACGCGGGCCAAGGTCGTCACCTCGCGCTGGCCCGACCCGTCGACGAGCAAGGTCGACCTGGGCTTCCCGCGCACTCGCTGACGGGCGCATGACCGATCGCATCGAGACGCTGGCGGTCCACGCCGGCGCAGAGCCGGACGAGGCGAGCGGCGGCGTCTCGCCCGCGATCCAGATGAGCAGCACGTTCCGCCAGGATGGCGTGGGGAAGCCGCGCGGCGGCTATGAATACGGCCGGTCGGGCAACCCCACGCGGCAAGCGCTGGAGTCGGCGATCGCCACGCTCGAGGGAGGTGCCCACGGCCTTGCCTACGCGTCCGGCCTGGCGGCCACCCAGAATCTCCTCTACCTGCTCGACCCCGGGGATCGGCTGATCCTGTCCGACGATGCCTACGGCGGCACCTGGCGCCTGGCGTCGAAGGTCTGGAGCCGATACGGAATCCAGGCCGATGCCGTCGACCTGCGCGACCACGACGGCCTGGCGGCTGCCTTGGCGGCCTCGCCCCAGGCGCGGATGGTGTGGGCCGAGACGCCCACCAATCCGCTCCTCAAGGTGGTCGACATCAGCGCCGTCGCGCGCCTGGCCGCGTCCGCCGGAGCGCTGACGGTCGTCGACAACACCTTCGCCACCCCGTTCCTGCAGCGACCGCTGGAGCTGGGCGCCGACCTGGTGATGCACTCCGCCACCAAGTACCTGTCGGGCCACTCGGACGTGATCAGCGGGCTGATCGCCACGCGGAGCAATGACCTGGCCGAGCGGCTGCGCTTCCACCAGAACGCCGCCGGCGCCGTCCCGTCGCCGTTCGACTGCTGGCTGGTGATGCGCGGCATGCGCACGCTGGCCGTGCGGATGGAGCGCGCATCGGCCAACGCCGCCGCCATCGCGCAGTGGCTCACCCGGCGAACGGAGGTCTCCGCGGTCTACTACCCCGGCCTGCCGAGCCACCCGCAGCGTGATCTCGTGGCACGCCAGATGCGCCTTCCCGGCGCGATGCTCAGCTTCGAGCTGGCCGCCGGCGAGCCGGCGGCGCGGCGGCTGGTGGAGGCGACCAGACTCTTCACCCTCGCCGAGTCGCTCGGCGCGGTCGAGTCGCTCATCGAGTTGCCCGCGGCCATGACGCACCTCTCCGTCGCCGGCTCGCCGCTCGAGGTGCCGGCCGGACTGGTGCGGATCTCCGTCGGGATCGAGGCGGTCGAGGACCTGATCAATGACCTCGACACCGCGTTCGTGGCCGCAGCCGGCTGACGATGCCCGGCGAACCCGTGCCCAACCTCCCCGAGGATGGGCCCACCAAGCTGGTCGAGGGCGCCGACGGCGAGCTGGTCGAGCGGCTTTCTGGCGGCACCGCCACGCTGCTGCTGGTCTGGCTGATCGGGATCGGCGCCGGCAGCGCCCTGCTCGCCGCCTGGCTGCTCGCCGCGCTGGTCCTCCGCGTTCGCCTTGGCGCCACCGAGCTCCTCGGAGCGCCCGGGCTCTACATCGCCCTGCTCGGGGCGAGTGGACCGACCGTGCTGTGGCTGGCCGGCCGGGCCCAGGGCCGCTCGCTGCGCTGGTTCGTGCTGACTGCGGCCAAGATCGGGCTCGTGATGGACGGCATCCTGATCGGCGGCACGCTGCTCGTCTCACTGGTGATGGGGGTCTCCTTCGCGGCGGGCGCCCTCGTCGTGGCGGCCGCGCTGGTTGCGCTCACCCTGCTCGCCTCGGTGGTCTGGGCGCTCGCCACCTGGTCCGCGGATCGCTATATCGCCGGCGCCCGGGTCGTTCCGGGGACCGATCAGACCTCGTAGCTGGCCAGCGGCTCGGCGATCTCGACCGCGCCGTCCCACACCGAACGTGCCTCGGCAAGGGCCCAATCGCCTCCGTCGTCGATCGGGATGTGGGTCAGCAGCAGCTTCCCGACGCCCGCCCTGCGTGCCAGCTCGGCTGCCTCCGAGGGGAGCAGGTGTCCGCGGCTCTGCGGCTCGGGGTCGTCCTCCTTCAACGAGCGCAGCGCCGCCTCGCAGAGGAAGAGGTCGGCGCCATCGGCCAGGCGCGGGAGGGCCCCGCATGGGCCTGAGTCGGCGGAGTAGGCCAGGATCCGGTTGGGATCCTCATCGGTCCCGCGGGTGGAGATCCGGAAGCCCCAGGTGCGGACGTAGTGCTGCGTCTCCTCCGGCTCCAGGAGCAGGTTGCCGACCTCGATCGGCTGTTTCCCGTCGTGCTCAACGAAGATGAAGCTCTTGTCGAAGAAGTTGGCATAGCCGGCGCCGAGGGCCAGCTCGGACAGCTGTCCGGTAGAGCCGGGTGGCACGATCACGGTCAGTCGCTTCTTGGCCACGTCGATCCACGGGTAGCAGTAGCGCAGGGTGATCAGGTCGAGGCAGTGGTCGGTGTGCATGTGGCTGATCACTACCGCGTCCAGCTCATCAGGGGTGTTGCGCTGCAGCAGCTGCGCAACCACCCCAGGACCGACATCCATCAGCATCCGCGACCCGCCCCCCTCGACCAGGTAGCCGGCGCATGCCTCGCCGGGGTTGGGGCGAGCCGGGCTGCGGCCCAGGACCGTCAGGCGCACGCTTCGCGCCGGCTAGCGCTGATCGATCGGGACGTAGTCCCGTTCAGTCGCTCCGACATAGATCTGGCGTGGACGCCCGATCTTCGTCTCCTTCGACTCGATCATCTCCCGCCACTGGGCGATCCAGCCCGGCAGGCGCCCGATGGCGAAGCAGTTGGTGAACATGTTCTTCGGGAAGCCGATGGCGTGGTAGATCAGGCCTGAATAGAAGTCGACGTTGGCGTACAGCTTGCGCTGGACAAAGTACTCGTCATGGATCGCGACCTCCTCGAGCTGCTTTGCGACCTCGAAGAGGTGCCCATCTGCGCCGGTGGCGGCCAGGACTTCGTCCGCCGCGGCCTTGATGATCCTTGCCCGCGGGTCGAAGTTCTTGTAGACCCGATGGCCGAATCCGGCCAGCCGGAACGAGTCGTTCGGATCCTTGGCCTTGTCGACGTACTTCTGCACGTTGCCACCATCGGCCACGATCCGCTCGAGGGTGCGGATCACGGCCTCGTTGGCCCCCCCGTGCAGCGGTCCCCACAGCGCGCTGATGCCGGCGCTGATGGAGGCGTACAGGTTGACGTGCGTGCTGCCGACCAGGCGCACGGTCGCGGTGGAGCAGTTCTGCTCGTGGTCGGCGTGCAGCACCAGCAGGAGGTCGAGCGCCTTGGCCACGGCCGGCTTGACCTCGTACTCCTCGGCTGGAACCGCGAACATCATGTGCAGCAGGTTGGCCGCGTAGCCAAGGTCGTTCTGCGGGTAGACGTATGGCTGACCAATGGCCTTCTTGAACGACCAGGCCGCCAGGGTCGGGAGCTTCGCCAGCAGGCGCATCGAGGTGATCTCGACCGCCGCGGGATCGAACGGGTCGTGGCTGTCCTGGTAGAAGGTGGAGAGGCCCATGGTCCCGGCGGCCAGCACCGCCATGGGGTGCGCGTCATACGGGAAGCTGTCGAAGAACCGCCGCATCTCTTCGTGGATCAGGGTGTGATGGGTGACGTCGGCGCGGAAGGTACGCAGCTGGTCAGCGGTCGGCAACTCTCCGTTGATCAGCAGGTAGGCAACCTCCAGGAAGGTGCTGTGCTCGGCGAGCTGCTCGATCGGGTAGCCCCGATGTTGCAGGATCCCCCGATCACCGTCGACGTAGGTGATCGCCGAGGTGCAGGAACCAGTGCTGCCATAGCCGATGTCCATGGTGATCAGGCCCGTCTCGGAGCGCAGCTTGGAGATATCGACCGCGGCCTCGTCCTCGACGCCGCGGATCACGGGCAGCTCGACCGAGCGATTGCCAAAGGTGATGGAGGCGGTATCGGTTCCCGTCGCTGTGTCGTTCGTCATCCGATCAGCTCCCTGATCGCCTCGCGCTCTTCGAGCAGCTCGGCGAGTGTCGCGTCGATCTTGCCCTGTGCCCATCCATTGTGGACGATCCCGGCCTCGATCTCGACCTGCCCCGGCGCGGCAGCTCGGAGCGGATAGCCGAACACGATGCCCGACGGGACTCCGTAGGCGTCCTGTGTCGGCGCGGGGATGGCGGCGCTGAAGATCTCGCCGCTCGGCTGCGTGATGTTGCGCACCGTGTCGACGACGGCGTTCGCCGCACTGGCGGCGCTCGACTGGCCTCGGGCGGCGATGATCGCGGCGCCGCGCTGCTGGACCGTGGTGATGAATTCGCCCTGGAGCCATGCCTCCGGGATCACCTCGGTGGCGAGGCGCCCGCCGATGGTGGCGTGATAGAAGTCGGGGAACTGGGTCGACGAGTGGTTGCCCCAGATCGCGAGATCCCGGACGGCTTCGACCGCCACGCCACCGCGCGATGCCAGCTGCGAGCGGCCGCGGTTCTCGTCGAGCATGGTCATGGCGAACCATCGGTCCGGTGGGACCTCAGGCGCATTGGCCGCGGCGATCAGGCAGTTGGTATTGCACGGGTTGCCGACCACCAGGGTGCGGACGTCGGATGCGGCATTGCGCGCAATGGCTCTGCCCTGTGCCGAGAAGATGCCGCCGTTGATGGTGAGCAGGTCCTTGCGCTCCATCCCCGCCTTGCGCGGGACGGCGCCGACCAGGAGCGCCCAGTTGACGCCGGCGAACGCCTCGTCGGCACTCGACGTGCGGACCGTCGTGCCAAGCAGCGGAAATGCGCAGTCCTCCAGCTCCATGGCCACCCCCTCAAGCGCGGGCAGGGCGGCCTCCAGCTCGAGGAGGTGCAGGTCGACCGTGGTGCGCGGGCCGAACATCTGGCCGGACGCGATCCGGAAGAGAAGGGCGTAGCCGATCTGTCCGGCGGCGCCGGTGACGGCCACCTTCACGTGCGAGTCGGGCATCCGCGCGAGTCTACCGCCCGGCTCGGGGATCGGCTGTGGACAAGTTCGCAACCTGCTCCGAAGTTCGGGGATAAGTGGGGTTGCCCCGGCTGGGGGCAACCCCTACGCTTCGGTTGTCCCGAAGGGGCAGCCAAGGGCACCCGAGATTGCATCAACGGACCGGCGGCGGTTCCTTCGGGGCTTTTCTTTGCCCCGCGCGCCTATCGGTCTCCGGCGAGGTTGCGCTGGAGGCGCCGCACCACCTCGGCCGTCTCGTCGGCCGGATCGTGGCCGGGCTCCGAGGACGGTCCGGAGAAGGTGCCGAACTGGCGATCCCCCGCATCCCCAAGGCCCGGCACGATGTAGCCGCGCTCGTTCAATGCCCGGTCGACGGCGCCCACGTGGATGTCGACGTCGGGGTGAGCGGCGGAGAGCGTGGCGACCCCCTCCGGGGCGGCGATCAGGGAGACCTGCTTGATCCGCGCTGCGCCCCACTGCTTGAGGATGTCGACCGTGGCGGACGAGGAGCCGCCGGTGGCCAGCATCGGGTCCAGGATCAGGCAGACCTGTACCGTCGCCGCATCGGGCAGCTTGTTGTAGTACTCGACCGGCTTCAGGCTGCGCTCGTCGCGGTACAGTCCGATATGCCACACCTCGGCCGACGGCATCAGCTCGAGCATGGCCTCGACCATCCCCAACCCCGCCCGCAGGACCGGCACCAGGCCGACCTTCGGAGCCAGCTCGGCGCCGGCCGTCGCCTCGAGCGGGGTCTCGACCGTGATCGGCCGGGTTGTCAGGTCGGCCATCGCCTCGTAGCCGAGGAGCCAGGAGAGCTCGCGGACCAGCTCGCGGAACCGCTTCGGCTCGGTGGTGCGATCACGGAGCAGCGAGAGCTTGTGAGCCACAAGCGGGTGGTGGCTGACGTGCAGGTTGGGGTAGCGCGCGGCGTCCATCCGGAGAATTCTATGCGGCGCCCGGACTACCCACTACCTCGATTACCACTGGGCTGCTAGGCTATCCGTCCTTACGCCGATTCGTCGCGCCCTGTGCCGGCACTTCGTGGCCCGCGACGAGGGGAAGGAGCCGAAGTGGTCTTTGGAACCAAGCGAGACACCAAGGCCGACTCTGGCCTCCGGGAGGACGTTGTCGGCAACCTGTATCCGGATAGTTTTCCCGATGAGGCAGAGATGACGCCAAGCCCGATGGAGTACCGACGGCCGGATCCCGGCAACGAGAGCGTCATCGATCCCCACGCCCGCTTCAACGGCAAGTACGTCTCGGACCGCGACCTGCGGATCGAGGGCGAAGCGAGCGGCGAGATCGAGTGCTCCGGCACGCTGATCATCAGCCCGCAGGCCAAGGTTCGCAGCTCGATCACCGCCGCCAACGTGATCATCAACGGTGACTACGAGGGCGACGTGGATTGCGGTGGCCGCTTCGAGATCGGCTCGACCGGGCGCGTCAAAGGCAAGGTCAAGGCGCAGGTCCTGGTCGTCAAGGAGGGCGCGCACTTCGAGGGAGCCGTGCTTATGACCCCGGAGGGTCGCAGC
>JALYNS010000253.1 GCA_030773035.1 Chloroflexota bacterium | reverse complement strand
CCACCAGGAGGTCGAGCGGCAGGCGTACCAGGTAGCCGCGGATCTGGACGTCGCGCTCCTCCATGATGTTGAGAAGCCCCACCTGGATGCGCTCGGCGAGGTCCGGGAGCTCGTTCAGGACGAAGATGCCGCGGTGCGTCCGCGGAAGAAGGCCGTAGTGGATCGTCAGCTCGTCGGACAGATAGCGACCCTCCGCCACCTTGACCGGGTCCACCTCCCCGATGAGGTCCGCGATGCTGATGTCGGGCGTCGCCAGCTTCTCCCCGTACCGATCCGCGCGCGCGACCCAGGCGATCGGCGTGGCGTCGCCCTGCTCGGCCACCAGCGCGCGCCCGAAGGGGCTCACCGGGCGCATCGGATCGTCGTGCAGCTCCGCGCCGGCGACCGCCGGCACCCACGCATCGAGCAGCCCGACCAGCAAGCGCGCGATGCGGCTCTTGGCCTGTCCGCGCTCGCCGAGCAGGATGATGTCCTGACCCGCCAGGATCGCGTTCTCGACCTGGGGGATGACGGTCTGGTCAAAGCCGATGATCCCCGGCAGCAGCGACTCCCCACGCCGCAGGCGATCAACCAGGTTGGCCCGCATCTCCTCCTTGACGCTCCGCGGCCGATAGCCGGCAGCGCGCAGCTCGCCGAGGGTGGCGGGAGTGGGACGGTCGGTCATGCGATGGCTCCTTCGGGCACCGACGGGTAGCTCGTCACGGCGGCAGCGACCGACGCGGGGTCGCAGATGCCGCGTCGGGCGAGTGTGGCCAGGTATTCGGATCGCTCCGCAAGCTCGGCTTCGAGCGCATCCGCGCCGAGCCCCAGGCCTGCGGCAAGCACAGCGTACGCCTCGGGGTCGTGGAGCAGCGTGCGGGTCGAGCGCCCGCCATCGCTCGCCAGCATCGGCGGCTCCGGGTCGCGCTGGGCGCCGGTCAGGCTCGGCGACCGCCCGCCCTCGAGAGCTGCCAGGCGCACCGGAGCGAGCGAATGGCTCTCGTCCAGCCGGAGGTGCCACGCCTCCTCGACACGGCGGTACATCCCCGTCGGCGTGCGATAGGCGGAATACTGGAGGTAGATCGTGAGGCCGGCCAGGTCCGCGTCGGTGGCCCCCAGCTCGCCCCGCAGCAGGTCCGTCGCCTCGGTGAGCGTATCGGCGTGCATCGTGGCACCCATGCCGTACCCGCGCCCCGTGAGCTGGAGGGCCGCGCGTGCGTTGCGACCCCAGACGTAGATCGGCAGGTGGTCGCTCATCTCGTTGACGAGCAGGTAGCCGCGCTCGGGACCGATCTCATCGGTCCAGTCGAATTCGCCCCGCCACCCGCGCAGGAAGACGCCGACCGTGCCGGGCGGCAGGAAATCGACGAGCGCCGAGAGCGTGGTCGTCTTGCCGGCCATCGGCGCCTCTGAGGCGAGCATCACGCTCCGCCGTCGGCTGGTCACCGCCCACAGGGTCGCCATCAACCGCGCGTCCAGGCTACCGCTCTCTACGATCTCGACCGCGCTCATCGGCTGTGGGAGGCTCCAGTGGTAGCCCCACCAGCCCTCCGGGAAGCGGCCGTACCAGGCTTCGAGGCCGGGGTCGGGCTGGGTGTCCATGGTGGCGGCCACGGTACGCGGCGCTCGGGCGAGGCGCAACCGCCCGTTCAGGTGGCTGCCCAAACCTCCTGCACGGTCGCGCGACGGTGCTCACGCAGGTGGAATGCGACATCGAGCAGCGTCTTGATCGTGACCAGCACGACCAATGCACCGATGGGGGTGCCGAGCGCGATGCTGACGGTCGCTCCCAGGATGATGGTCAGGTGCAGCACCACCACGCGGCCGTAGGGCGCCAGCATCAGCTGGATCGGTGACGTCGTGCGGTACTCACCCCGCCCGATGTAGTTCAGCCCGAACGATGCGCCATGGCTCAGTGCCAGGCCGATGGCGCCGAGCTGCAACAAACCCCACCCCGGCCCCGCCGACGTTCCGAACAGGGTGTCGCCGGACGAGCTCCCCGACCCGCTTGAAACGCCGGCGATCAGCGGCAGCGCGAGCAGCACGAAGACGCCATGTCCCAGCCAGAAGACGCCGTAGTGGATGGTAAAGAACGCCGCGATCCCCCCTCGGGCGATCTGGTTCACGGGCCGCCCGTTCATCCGCCAGCGTGTGAGTCCCGGCAGGACCGTGCCCTGGGCAGTCAGGATCTTGGCGACGTTGAGGGCGCCGATGATCCCGTTCTCGACCCAGTACAGGACGAGGATGGTCCACAGGTCCCAACCCCACCACACGACGCCCGCGAGCGGCACGAGGTTGAAGCCGACCAGCAGCACCAGGGCGAGCGACGAGGACGTCACGCGGTACATGGCCAACAGGCGTTCCATCGGTTCGCCACGGTACGCGCGGACCATCAAGGGCGCAACAGGTCCGCCGACGGGTTCGTGACGGCACCGTGGCATCGCACACGCGTGGAGGCAGGACTTCCGTACTGGGCCTGGATAGGCCTCCGCGTGTGGACAGGGTGCACCACTTTGGGCGATAGGTGTGGTCTGGTGGGGTCTTGGGTAGTTGCCAAGTCCCAGCCGCTGTAGGTCCATGCTTGGGTGACCCGCGCAGCACCGGAATTGAACGCCGCCGAGAGCGACGATGAAACGTACCGCGCCTTCTCGATCGCGATCGACAAGATGCGGAATCGCGAGCAGGCGGTCGCCCTCATCAACCC
>JALYNS010000252.1 GCA_030773035.1 Chloroflexota bacterium | reverse complement strand
GGCTTGGGCTTCACGGCCGCCGGATCGGCGGGCGCCGGGAGCGGCCTGGCCGCGCGTGGTGCGGCCTTCGCCTTGGCCGACGGCTTCTCGGCGGCCTTTCCCGCCGGCGCTGCAGCCTTCTTGGCGGGCGCCGCCGCCTTCTTCGCTGGCGCCGCCGCCTTCCGGTCCGCCGTGGGGTGAATAGCGTCGATCCGCACCCGGGTCAGGTGCTGACGGTGTCCGGTACGACGACGGTACTTCACCTTCTGCTTGAACTTGAAGATCACCAGCTTCGGCCCGAGCGACTCGCCGAGGACGGTCGCGGTGACTGACGCCCCCGGGACAACCGGGGTGCCGACGGTCACCTCGTCGCCGTCCCCGATGAGGAGGACGCGATCGAAGGTGAACGAAGCGCCGGGCTTACCGTCGAGCCGCTCCAGTGTGAGCGTGCTGCCGGCTTCGACCCGGTACTGCTTTCCGCCGCTGCTGACGACGGCGTACATGGTCATCTCCATGGGATTGAGGCTGGTTTCGCCGCCCGTGGCCGCAAAGGGGCTGACACGCACGGAAAAGCGGGCTGACGGGGCGCCCGCGGGATCGGGAATTCTACCGGGCGATCGGGGGAGTGTCAACGAACAGGAGCCTCGTTCGGACCGCCGGCCCTGGGCGCAGGCGCAGGTCGAGGGCGCCCACCACGTCCTCCGGTCGGCCCGCTCCGCTGGCATCCAGGCGCAGCACCATCCGCAGGCGCCCCCGATGCGCCTCCTCGTCGACCTCGAGCACCTCGGCGTCCTCCAGCAGCGGGCGCAGGTCCCGCGGGCCGGCGTCCGCGCGCCGCTCGCTCTCGCCACGCCGGCGCTTCCCGGGAAGCTGTCGTGCCGCGAGCAGGCGGACCACCGCGCCGCGCAGCGCGTCGCTGGTCAGATCCGGTCCGCCGCGCACCTCTATCTCGTACTCGGCACCGCGCAGCTGCGACGCGGCGGAAGGGAAACCGTGCCAGACCTCGCGAGCGTCCACCACTTCGATCCCCTCCGGCAGCAGTGCGGCGGCGGCCTGGATTCGCCCGATCGGCACGAGGTCATCGAAGTACGCCTCCACGACCTCGCCCCGCAGCTCGATCCCGACCGGGAGGTTGGCGGCGAACTTCAGCCGCGGACGGGGCCGCTGGGCGTTCGATTGTGCCAGCGGCAGCCCGGCCTCGCGAAAGGCGCGCTCGAATTCGCCAAGCAGCTCTGCCTGGCGGATCCGCAGGGCCGGGTGGCGTCGCGCGAAGAGGAGCTGCCAGCGTTGACGCGGCTGATCGCTCGGTCGGGTGCTCATCAGTCAACCGATGGTAGCGCCCGGTTCGTGCCACGGCCAGCAGGCGTCCCGTCCCGTAGGATGTCCCACCATGGCAGACCTCCTCGCGGCGGTGCGCCGCCACCGGCTCGGCATCTTCGTGGCGGCGACGGGGCTCCTCCTGGCGTGGCTCCTCTGGTCGGCTCGCGGTGCGCTGCCCGCCTTCGTGATCGGCGTGGCACTGGCCTTCGTGCTCGATCCCGTGGTGACGGCGCTCGAGCGTCGCGGCGTCCCGCGCTGGGGGGGTGTTCTTGCTTCCTACGCCGGCCTCGTGGGTTTGGTCTGGGCGCTGGCCGCCTTTGCTCTGCCACCGATCGCGCAGCAGACACGCGAATTCATCGCGCAACTGCCCGAGCTGGGAGACGCCATCGGGGGCATCCAGCGCGGCCTCGACGATTGGTACCGCTCGCTCCCCCTTCCGGTTGACATGCGCGAGGCGCTGGACGCCGCCATTGGACGTACGGAGGCTGCCTTCGGGGAGGCGATCCGCGAATTCCTTGGCCCCGCGCTCGGGACACTGCTCCGGACCGTCGGGTTCGTCATCGGCCTGGTCGTCATCCCGATCTGGCTCTTCTTCGTCCTGAAGGATCGCAGGCGTCTCCCGGGCGCCATCGCCGCCGCGCTGCCGGAGGGCTGGCGCCAGGACGCCGACCACGTCCTCGGCATCCTTGCCAGGGTCGGCGGACGCTGGGTTCGCGGCCAGCTCCTGCTGGGGGTCGCCATCTTCCTGGCCACCGCCGTTGGCCTCACCGCCCTGACCCTTGCCGGCTTCCGCGAGTTCGGAGCCCTCGCCCTGGTCCTGGCGCTGATCGCCGGCGTGCTCGAGTGGTTCCCGATCATCGGTCCGATCGTGGCCTCCATCCCCGCCATCCTGATCGGGATCACGATCAGCCCTGCGGCTGCCATCGCGGCGGTGCTCCTGTACGCCGCCATTCAGCAGCTGGAGAACAACCTGCTGGTGCCGAAGATCCTCGGGGATGCGGTACAGCTGCATCCCGCCGTCCTGATCGTGGCCCTCGTCGCGGGAGGCGCCCTGTTCGGGATCGGTGGCGCAATCCTCGCCGCGCCGATCGTGGCGATCGGCCGTGACCTGTATCGCTACACGTTCCGGCGGCTCGCCGGCGAGCCTCCCGAGGCAGCCCTGGAATGGGTCCTGGGAGCTCGCCCCGAGATGTTGCCGGCAACGGAGCCCGCGACTGGCGGCGGCCCCTAGAAGGTCGGCTTCCAGGCGTGCATCCGCACCGACTGGAGGATGCCGAGCCCGAACAGCAGCGAGATCATCGAGGATCCGCCATAGGTGATGAAGGGCAACGGGATGCCGGTGACCGGCATGATCCCCGTCACCATCCCGATGTTCACGGTGATCTGGAAGAGCAGCATGCTCCCCATGCCCGCGGCAATCGCCATCCCGAGGGAGTCCCTCGCGACCCACCCGATGCGCAGGACACGCCAGAGGAGCAGCGCGAAGAGCGCGAGGAGCACCATTCCACCAACGAAGCCGAGCTCCTCGGCGAGCACGGTGAAGATGAAGTCGGTCGATTGCACCGGCAGGAACCCGAGCTGGTTCTGGCGCCCCGCGGTCAGGCCGTGTCCCAGCAGTCCCCCGGACCCGACCGCGTTGAGCGCCTGGACGAGCTGGTAGCACGCCCCCTGCGCGTCGGTCGACGGATTCATGAAGCAGAAGAGTCGCTGCCGCTGGTATTCCTGCAGTGCGCCGACCGCGACCGGCGCCAGCGCGACCGCGGCGCCACTCAGCAGGGCCAGCCAGCCGATGCTCGCCCCGCTCATGAAGAGCATGCCGATCAGGATCGCCACGAACACGAGCGCCGTGCCGAGGTCAGGCTGCCGAAAGACCAGGAAGGTCGGCAGCACCATCAGCAGCCCCGCGCCCACGATGGTGCTCAGTCGGCCGATCCGCTCTCCCCGCGACGAGAGGAAGGTCGCCAGCACGACGATCATCAGGACCTTGCTGATCTCGCTGAACTGGAAGTCGAGCCCGGCAATGGTGATCGACATCTGGGCGCCGAAGAGGTTCGTCCCCACCATGGCCGTGGCAGTCAGCAGGCCGAGCACTACGACATAGATCGGCGTCGCAAAGGTCTGCAGCCAGTGGTAGTCGATGCTGGCGGCGACGAAGAAGAGTGTGAGCCCGATTCCCGCCCAGATCAGGGTCTTGACCGTCTGCGACAGCCCATCCACCCCGCCGATCGCCTGGTAGGTGGCCGAGTAGCCCATCACCACACCGAACCCGATCAGCAGCACCACGTAGAGCAGCAGCTGCGAGTCGAAGGCCCGCCAGCGCCGGGTCCGATGTACATCAACAAAGGTAGCGGTAGCGGTGCTCATCGGTCAGTTCGCCGTGACCTCGAATTCGCGCCGGAGATCCTGGTCCAGGTCGAAGTATTGCTGCAGGAAGTACTTGACCACCTCCAGCGCCACGTTGCCGCGCGCGACGGCCGAGTGGCTGAAGGTGATGATCGCAAGGTCGGCATCGGTGGCCCCGGCCCGGGAAGGCAGGTAGGCGATGAACCACGAGTGCACCGGGAGGACCCCCTCCGCGTTCAGCGTTCCGTACTCGGCGGTGCCGGTCTTGCCGGAGAGAGCGCCCGGCAGGAGGAGGTCGCGAATGTTCGACGCGTGGCCGGTCGTGATCACCTCGCGCGCGCCGATGAGCATCGTCTGCATGTTCGCGTCGCTGGCCGACAGGGTGCGGATCACCTCGGGCGCGTACGCGCGGATGAGATCTCCATCCGCGTTTGCCTCGCCGCGCACGATCATGGGGCGCATCAACGACCCCCCGTTCGCGACTGCTGCGTACGCGTTCAGCAGCTGCAGGGGGGTGACGGCGATGGCGTTCTGACCGATCCCTGCCTGTGCCAGCTCGCCGGTGAAGACGTCGGGCCGACCCTGCGCCTGGGCCCAGGCCTTGCTGATCACCGTTCCGGCCGCCTCGCCGGGCAGCTGGACTCCGCTCCGCTCGCCGAAGCCGAGCTCATTCGCCCAGGTGCCCAGCCGTTCCACCCCCACGCCGATCGCCATCTGGTAGAAGAACGTGTCAGAGCTCTTCGAGAAGGCCTCCACCATGTTCAGCGGGCCAAACCCGCGGCGGTTCCAGTCGAAGAGGCACTGACCCTCGGGCGCATCCGGAATCTGGTAGCAACGATAGGTTGGCCAGCGCTGTGACGAGTTGGTGACCTTCTCCTCGAGCGCCGCGAGCCCGGTGACGAGCTTGAAGGTCGATCCGGGTGGGTAGATATCGGCGATGGCATGGTTGCGAAGCGGCTTGGTCGCATCGGCCAGATACGCCGCGTAGTCGTCAGCCGAGATCCCCGAGGCGAATTTGTTGTTGTCGTAGGTCGGGAGCGAGACCATCGCCAGGATCTCGCCGGTCTGCGGGTTCATGACGATGGTGACGCCATGCGTCCCATGCGCCGCCTCGAGGCCCCATCGCAGGCTCTCGGTGGCGATGCGCTGCACCCGGGCATCGATGGTGAGCATCAGGTTCGTGCCGGGGATCGGGTCTACCAGTCGCTCGATCACCTTCACCGGCCGGCCTTCTGCATCCCGCTCCAGCAGCTCGCTCCCAAACGCGCCGCGCAGCTCCCGCTCCCAGCTCGACTCCACGCCGTCGCGCCCGATGATGTCGTCGCGCAGGTAACCGCGCGCCGCGAGGTCGCCCAGCTCCCCCCGGGAGACGGGGCCGGTGTAACCGACGAGGTGGGCGAGAAGGTCCCCATCCAGCTCTCCTGTTTCGTCCAGGTACTCCCGCATCGCCTCAGCCTCAACCGAGATGCCCGGTAGAGCCTCTTGCTCTTCACCAATGAGGAGCGCCGCCTCCCGGCTGATGTCGGCACCGAGCGGGACGAGGTCGAACGGCGATCCGCTGAACGCGGCCAGGCGATCGCGCAGGACCGACACGTCGAGCCCCGACAACTGGCCAGCGCGCTCCAGGACCGCGGCGCGCGTGGCCTCATCCTCGGGCAGGTCCGCCGGACGGGCGTAGAGGGTCCACGTCGCGGTGTTGACCGCGATCGGCCGGCCTTCCCGATCGAAGATCAGGCCACGGGGGGCACGGATCGGCACCTCCACCGTCCGGGCCGCAACGGCGCGGGCCGCGTACCGGGCACCCTCGACGACCTGGAGCTGGAAGAGGCGGCCGCCAAGCACGCCGAAGAGGACGACCGCCGTCACCGACATCGCCACGAATCGTGCGCGGGAACGCTGGGCCGGCGCGCCACTCTCGAGGCCGTTCAGCGGCGGGCTCACCATGCCGGCCTCTGGTCGGCGCTGGCACGCGTGACCAGTGCGCGGATGGGAAGGATCACGATCGCCGCGATGACCGCGTTCAGGACGGCCGCGGCCGCAATTCGCTCGAGCGGAAACGCGCCCGCAAGGGAAGGCTCGACCATCAGCAGCACCCCGAGGCTGATCGTATCGACCACGATCGAACCGAGTGCGACCGCGACGACCGCGTAGGCCCACGACAGTCGGCCGAAGAGGCGCTCGCCGCCGGTGGTGGCGGCGGCCACCACCAGGAGGCCGAGTGGAATGCTCCCGAGCGGCTCGCGGGTGAGGAGGTTGGCGGTCAACCCCGCCACGAAAGCCCAGGCCACACCAGGGCCGAAGCCCTTGACAACGGTCACGGCCACGACCGCCACGAGCACGAGATTGGGGTGTACGTCGCCGATCGCGATGACGGGAGCCACTGCCGCGTGCAGCATCCCGGTCAGGACCGCGAGAAGGAGGGCAATGTAGCTGATCTGCGTTCCTCGACCGACTCGGTGGACGGCTTCGCGATGGTGACGGGGCGGTGAGCCGAGTATACGAGGCGCCCCGTCTGACAGAGCGGCTGACATGGCTGTTTCACGTGAAACATTCGGGGTCCCGTAACGCCGCGATAAGCCGTCGGTAAGGGTCGAAATTGGTAGAATGGAGTAGCCCATTCGAACTCGCAGCGGAGTGCCCGTGATCAGGGTCACGGCCTGTACCAACCAGAAGGGCGGAGTCGGGAAGACGACCACCGTCGTGAACCTGGCGGCGTATCTGGCTCTCTCCGGAACCTCGACCCTGGTCATCGATCTCGATCCACAGGGGAACGCGACGAGCGGCTTGGGCGTGGACCGGAGGTCCCTTGATCGGTCGGTCTACGACGCACTTATCAACCGGGTCCCGATCGGTGAGCTGGTGGTCGGCACGGCAATCCCCGGCCTGGACCTGGTGCCTGCGGCTCCGGCGCTCTCCGGGGCAGAGGTTGAGCTGGTTGGTCTGCCGGCCCGTGAGCGACGGCTCTCGGCCAGCCTGGCCGATCTTGATGAACGATACGAACGGGTGCTCATCGACTGCCCGCCCTCGCTCGGGCTGCTGACGGTGAATGCCCTGACGGCGGCGGACGGGGTCTTGATCCCGATCCAGACCGAGTACTACGCGCTCGAGGGGCTGAGCCAGCTGGTGAACACGATCCGGATGATTCGAGAGAGTCTCAACCCACGATTGGAGATCGACGGCGTCTTGCTGACCATGTATGACGGCCGGACCCGGCTCTCCGTCCAGGTCGCGGCCGAGGTCCGGAGGCACCTGGAGGGCGCCGTGTATGACACCGTCGTGCCCCGCAGCGTCCGGCTCTCCGAAGCGCCGAGCCATGGGCTGCCAATCGCGCTCTACGACCCCGCTTCCCGTGGCGGCGAGGCCTACGGGCGGCTCGCCGCCGAGGTGACCGCGCGTGGCTAAGGCGTTCGGCCTCGGCCGCGGCCTCGATGCGCTCATCCCCCGCGCCGCGCCCGCGAACGATACGCCGGAGATCGCAATCGACCGCATCGCCCGCAACCCACATCAGCCCCGCGGCCGCTTCGACGATGACGAGACAGCGCAGCTCGCCGCCTCCATCGCGCAGCACGGCGTCCTCCAGCCGATCGTGGTGCGCGCCGCTGCGGACGGCGGATACGAGCTGATCGCGGGCGAGCGCCGGCTGCGGGCTGCCCGGATCGCCGGCCTGAGCCACATCCCGGCGGTCGTGCGCGACACGGCGATCGGCGAATCACTCGAGCTGGCCCTCGTCGAGAACGTGCAGCGTGAGGACCTCAACGCGATCGAGGAGGCGAGCGCCTACCGCGAGCTGATCGATCGCTTCGGCCTCTCGCACGAAGGGGTGGCACGCAAGGTCGGCAAGAGCCGCGTCGCCGTCAGCAACGCACTTCGCCTCCTCGACCTCGCACCCGACACGCGCGCGGCGATCGCCGACGGCCGTATCAGCGAGGGGCACGGGAGAGCCCTGGCTGCGCTCACTGTGGCCGAACTGCAGCGCGCGGCTCTCCAGGTGGTGATCGACCGGCATCTGTCCGTGCGCCAGACCGAGGAGCTTGTCCGGCGCAGGCGGGACACGGGCACCCCCCGCCGCACGCGAGCCATCAGCGGCGACCTGGCCGACCTGGAGGCGCAGCTGCGCGGACTGCTCGCCACCCGCGTCGGGATCGTCCGCACCCGGCGTGGCGGCCGGTTGGTGATCGACTTCTACTCCGACGAGGAGCTTGACCGCATCTACGCCATCATCACTCGCGGCGTCGGCGGCGGGGGTACGTCGTGACCGCACAGCCCCAGCGGCGACCTCGACGCAGCAGAGCGAGCTCGGACTACACCGCGGCCAACATCCAGGTCCTCGAGGGGCTGACGGCCGTCCGCAAGCGGCCGTCGATGTATATCGGCTCGACCGATGGGCGCGGCTTGCACCAGCTCGTCTGGGAGGTGGTCGACAACAGCATCGACGAGGCCATGGCAAACGTGGCCACCCGCATCGATGTGACGATCCACAGCGACGGCCGGGTCGAGGTGGTGGATGACGGGCGCGGCATCCCGGTCGGCAGGCATGCGTCGGGCAAGGACGCCCTGGAGGTCGTTCATACCGTGCTCCACGCCGGTGGCAAGTTCGGCGGCGGGGGCTACAAGGTCTCCGGCGGCCTGCACGGAGTGGGGGTGAGCGTCGTCAATGCTCTCTCCGTGGCGATGCGGGTCGAGGTGCTACGGGACGGCAAGCGCTACGTGCAGGAGTACAGCCGCGGGACGCCCAAGGGGCCCGTGCGACAGCAGGGCGGCGCCGCAGAGGCGAATCGTGGCCTGGCGGTCGGTAAGGAGCGGCAGCACGGCACTCGCACCTTCTTCCAGCCTGACCCTGAGATGTTCGAGGACCTCGATTTCAGCTGGGACCTCATCGCCACCCGGCTGCGCGAGTCGGCCTACCTCAACAAGGGCCTCTGGATCTGCCTGCGCGACGAGCGGGTGGACCGCGAGAAGAACTTCTATTTCGAGGGTGGGGTGACCAGCTTCGTGCGGCACCTGAACAGGCGACGCGACGTGCTCAACCAACGCCCGATCCTTGTCGAGCGGATGGTCGGCACGACGAGTGTCGAGGTCGCCCTCCAGTACAACGACGGGTTCGCCGAGAACGTGCTGGCCTTCGCGAACAACATCCATACGGTCGACGGGGGCACGCACGTCACCGGCTTCCGCGCCGC
>JALYNS010000251.1 GCA_030773035.1 Chloroflexota bacterium | reverse complement strand
GCCCACGTGGGGCCGCGCGATCTGGGTCGCGACCGCACCAGTTGGTTCCCGGCGCTGGTCAGCAACCACGTCGTCGACCTGGTCAACAAGTACCCGCGGGAGCAGCTGCCCGAGTCGCTGACGGGCTACGTCACCAACCGCGAGGGCTACGACTATCACCACCACGCAGAGGTTGGATCAACGAACGCCGCCTTCGTCGGCGACGATGTGACGGATCGGTTCTGCGTGCTTGGCGAGCCCGCCGCGCACGTCGCGAAGCTCCAGGAGCTGGCGGCGGCGGGGGTCGACCAGTTCAACATCTACCTCATGAACGGCGACGAGGAGGAGCAGCTCGAGGTCTACGGGCGGGAGATCATCCCTCTGCTCACCGGGGTGCCCGCCGGCATGAAGGCATAGCGGCAACGAACGGAGGACCAATGCCCGACCTAGCGCAATTGGAGACCGATGCAGAGGCGCGCTGGCTGTCCAGCTGGCTGAAGGGACCGACCCGCACCCGCCACGATCAGCTGCCGCTGCAGCCTGGAGATGCCGCTCCGGACCTCGAGCTGCCCGACACGTCAGGGTATGGTCGGCGCATGTCGGAGTTCTGGGTCCACGGCCCGGCGCTGGTCATCTTCATGCGCCACTTCGGATGCTCGTGCCTGATGGAGCGTTGGGAGGGGCTCAAGATCGAGCTCGCGGACTATGCCGATGCCGGCGCGCGCGTCGTGGCCATCTGCCAGGCCGAGCCGCAGCGCGCGAGGGCGGTCGCGGAGCGGCGCGAATACGCGTTTCCGCTGCTCTGCGACCCTGAGCTGCGGGCGTACCAGGCCTTCGGCCTGCTCGAGGGCCAGCCGGCCCAGATCCTGCACGACTTCCCATGGCAGGCGAATGACGAAGAGACGGCCCGCACCCTCTTCCTGGAGCCGCGGCGCGGGACGGAGCGCGCGGTCGTCGACTCCCCGTGGCAGCTGCCGGGCGAATTTGTGATCCGTTCGGACGGGCGGATCGCCCTGGCGCATCGCTATCAGTACTGCGAGGACTTCCCGCCCAAGACGGTCCTCCTCGGCGCGATCGCGGCCGCGGAGGCCTGAGGTGGCGGCAGTGGTCCGATCGATCGATCGGCTGCGCGACAGCATCGCGCCGTTCATGGATTTCTTCACCGGGCCGTTCGCCCGGCTCAACGCCAACCCGGAGGTCGCCAACTTCGCGGTCGGCAACCCCCTCGACTTCCCGCTGCCTGAGTACGTGGACGCGCTGCGCGGCCAGCTCGAGCCGCGGCGGCGCGACTGGTTCGCCTACAAGGACAGCGAGCCGAAGTCGCGCATCACCGTCGCCCGCGGGCTGGCGCAGCGCACCGGCATGGACTGGGATCCGGCCGACGTGGCGATGACGAACGGGGGCTTCGCGGCCCTGGCGGTGGCCATGCGGGCGCTGGTCGAGCCCGGCGACGAGGTCATCTTCCTCTCCCCTCCGTGGTTCTTCTACGAGTTCATGATCCTCGCCGCCGGTGGGATCCCCATCCGCCTTCACCTGGCGCCGCCCGCCTTCGAGCCGGACCTCGACGAGATCGCGGCGGCGATCACGCCTCGCACGCGGGCGATCATCTTCAACTCGCCCCACAACCCGAGCGGGCGGGTCTATCCGCTCGAGACGCTCCAGGCCCTGGCGGCGACCCTCACCGATGCCTCCGCGCGCATCGGCCATCCGATCTACCTCGTCTCCGATGAGCCGTACAACCGGATCGTCTTCGACGGCATCACCTTCCACTCGCCGGCCGAGGCATACCCGCACACGGTGATCAACTACTCGTACGGCAAGCAGCTGCTGGCGCCGGGGATGCGCATCGGCTACCTGACCGTGCCGCCCACCATGCCGGAGCGCGAGGCCTTCCGCGAGACGATCTTCGTGGCGCAGCTGGCCACCGGCTACGCCTTCCCGAACGCGCTGCTCCAACACGCGATCGAGGACCTGGAGCAGATCATCATCGACATCCCCGCCATGCAGCGCCGCCGCGACCGGTTGGTGGGAGCGCTGCGCGAGATCGGCTACGAGGCGACCATGCCGGAGGGCACCTTCTACGTCATGGCCCGCGCGCCGATCGCCGACGACGTGGCCTTCTGCGACCTGCTCGGCAAGCACCGGGTTCTGGTGCTGCCCGGGGCCGTGGTCGAGGTGCCGGGCTGGTTCCGGATCAGCCTGACGGCGACGGACGAGATGGTGGAGCGGGGGATCCCCGGCTTCGCGGCGGCATACGCACAGGCAATCCAGGGAGGATGAGGTGAAACCAGGCTTCGTGGCCGGATTCGGGCCCATCGTGAGGGACGTCGGCGCCAGCAAGGCGTTCTGGGCCGATGGCCTGGGCATCCAGATGGGGGAGACAGCCCCCGGCTACTGGGCGACCGACGACCTCGAGGGGGTCAAGCATTTCGGCCTCTGGCCGCTCTCCGAGGCGGCGGACGCGTGCTTCGGCACCGACACCTGGCCGGCGGACATCCCCGAGCCGAGCGCGGGGCTCGAGCTCGACGTCGAATCGGCAGAAGCCGTTGCCCCCGCTGCGGCCGAGATGGCGGCCCGCGGGTATCGGCTCCTGGTCGAGCCCAAGGTCGAGCCGTGGGGCCAGACGGTGGCTCGTCTGCTGAGTCCGGAGGGGATCCTGGTCGGCATCGTCTACACCCCCTGGATGCACGAGCCGAAGTGAGGAACCGATGCGCACGCTGATCAAGAACGGGACCATCGTGAACGCCGATTCGACCTCGCGAGCCGACGTTCTGGTCGACGG
>JALYNS010000250.1 GCA_030773035.1 Chloroflexota bacterium | reverse complement strand
GATCCAGGCCGTCGTCCCAGATCGTCACGTTCGGCCCCATGATCTGGTTCCCGATCTCCATGAACGAGCGCCCCTCCTCGACGGCGAGGGCGGAGAAGCCCATCCACGACAGGTACTCGAGGACGGTTGCGACGGCGTACTCCTCCAGGATGACCGGATACTCTCCCGGCTCCAGGTCGACCGCGCCGTTGCTGCGGGTGGCCTTGTCGGCCGCCTCCTCGCCGAGGGCGGCGGGGTCGATGGCCCGGACGTCGGGGCCGGTCGCCTGCGCATAGCCGGAGGCTCCGTTCCCGTCCATCATCACCGTCAACAGCTTGGCCTGGGTCACGCTGTGCGCATTCCACATCCCTCGCGTGTTGGCCACGGCCAGCGTGGCAGTCTCGGTGGAGAAGGCGCCGCTCGATTCGAGATGAGCGGCATCGCCGGCTGCGATCACGGCCCGCGCGCCGGTGGCGCGAAGCTCCGGGTCGGCGTGAGCGGTGGCGGTCACGTAGCCCAGCGATGGGTCGGCGGCCGAGGGGATGGGGTCGGCCAGCGGGGCATCGTTCGCGTTCACGGTCGCCAGGGCGACGGTCGCGGAGGCGCGGGCCACCACCTCGCGCAGCCCTTCGTCGTCGAGTCGGTTCGTCGTCGCCACTCCGGTGCGCCCATCCCGCACGATGCGCATCCGCATCGTCGCGTTTCGTTCGGCGACGTTCTGGTGGATCCGCGAGTTGGCGAAGCGAGTCAGCGAGGCGTCGTGCGCGGTGAAGAGCGCCTCCGCCTCGGCATCGCTGACGAGCGCGAGGGCTCGAGCCAGGATCGACTCGAGCGCCGGCCGGTCCCAGTCGCCGCTGGCTACCATCGCCCGACCCCGACCTGTACCCCGCGGAATCGCGCCGGGGCGGCTCCGTGCCCCACCCGGTGGGTCTGCATCGGCTCGCCCTTGCCGCAGTTCGGAACGCCCCACAGCGTCCACTCCGACGGCCCGCAGATCGCGTCGCAGCTGCCCCAGAACTGGGGCGTGATGCCGGTGTAGGTCGGATTCTTGACCATCTGCGTCAGGCGCCCATTCTTGATGAGCCAGCCGACCTCCGTCCCGAACTGGAAGTTGAGGCGCCGGTCGTCAATGCTCCACGAGTGGTTGGTGCTGATGAAGAGGCCGTCGGAGGTGTCGGAGATGAGCTCATCCAGGGTTCCTGTGACGCCTGGCAGCAGGTTCACATTCGTCATCCGGATGAGCGGAATCACGTTCCAGCCTGATGCACGGCTGCTGCCCATGCTGCGGCGACCGATGATCGGGGCCGTCTCTCGGCTGGTGAGATACCCCACGAACCGGCCCGCGCTCACGATCGGGACCTTCTGGGCGGCCACCCCTTCGTCGTCGAAGCCAAAGGTACCCAGTCCGCCGGGCGCCGTTGCATCGGCCTCCATGTTCACCAGCTCGCTGCCGTACTGCAGCTGGTCGAGCTTGTCGAGGGTCAGGAAGCTGGTCCCCGCGAAGCTGGCCTCCATCCCGAGCACCCGATCCAGCTCGATCGGGTGGCCGCACGATTCGTGCACCTGGAGCGCCAGCTGCGGCGAATCGATGATGAGCGTCATCTCGCCGGAGGGGCACTGCGGCGCGTCGAGCAGCGCAACCGCCTCCTCGGCGATGCGTTGCGCGTGGTCCGTCAGCCGCAGCCCGCGGATCACCTCGAAGCCGCCGGTGGCATGCTGCCCGCCCGCGGCCTGCGGGTAGCTGCGGCGCTGGACCTCGGTCTCGTTGACGGCCGTGGCCTCGATCCCGGCCCCGGCCTCGACGATCTCCTGCTCGATGTGCGCGCCCTCGCTCGACGCAAAGGTCTTCTTCTCGCGGCCGGCCTCCATGCTGCTGCTGCGCAGGGTGATGCCGGCGACCTTGCCCATGCTGGCGTCCGTCTCGAAGAGGAGGCGCAGCTTCTCGTCGAGCGGAACGCCGAAGGGATCCTCCGCGAACGGCGTGCGATACACCGCCACCGCCGCGGGCGAGTCGTCCAGGACGATCGGCTCCCGCGTGGCGAGGCCGCTTGCCCGCGCGATGGCAACGGCGTCGCGCGTCACGCGTTCGACCTCTGCCCGCTCGAGGCGGGAGCTGCCCGCGAAGCCCCACGCCCCGTCGATCAGCACCCGAACGCCGAACCCGGCCGAGCGGTCGGAGCTCGCCTCGGCGAGGTCTCCGTTCTTCACGGTCAGCGACTCGGTGCTGCGTTCCACCACGCGGATGTCGGCATAGCCGGCGCCCGCGCGTTGCGCACCGTCCAATGCCAGGTCGATCAGCTCTCGCATGCTTTCCTCATTCGATGGGTTGACCAGCCACCGGCAACAATGACACCTCGCTCGCCGGCAGCGACACGGCCTCGATCTGCCGGATGACGATGGTGGCACTGATGAACAACTTCAACTGCGAGATGATCCCACCCGGGCGCTCCAGGGCGCCAAGGAGTCCGTCCGGGGAGCCGATCGCCCGAAGCGTGAAGCGACGCCCGACATCCACCCCGTCGATCTCCAGCGAGCGCGGCCCCTGGACCGCCACCGAACGGGCGTTGATCCGCACGTCGTCGACGGCGAGCGCCTCCGCGCCGGCGTTGCGCAGCTCGTTGAGCAGGTCATTGAGGGCGATCGCGTCGAGATCGCCGTCAACCTCCATCACGATCCCCTGCCCTTCCACCGCCGCCAACCCGCCGAACGCGGTGATGCGGCGCAGGTCCTCGCGGCTGACCTGCAGCGCGCTGTCTCCCTGCGGACCGGACACCTCGTACTCGCGGAGCTGCTCGCGAATGTCCGTCAGACCGGTGCGCAGCTCACGGTTTCGGGTGGTGAGCGTCTCGATCAGGGTGGACAGCTCCTGCGCGGAGAGGCTGCCGATCTCGTTCGGGCGGGCCTGCGAGTTGAGCTGCCCCACGCCGAGCACGCCGATCAGCAGGGCCACACCGAAGAGGGAGACCTGGGCGCCGATCCCCTTCACGCGGGTGCCTCCTCACTGGGGACGGCCCATCGGAAGCGCGTGTTGCCGATGAACGCGTCGAGGTCCAGTGAATCGGCCGCCTGGCTGGCGAATTCCAGGCCGAAGGCATCGATCCGCTGCGCCGCTCTTCCGCGGAAGGCCGAGTCGTTCGTGAATCGGTCAAGCAAACCTTCCGATCCGATCGCCTCGATTCGGAACGGCGGCGACAGGAATGCGGTGTTGACGAGCACGGAAGCACCGACCCCGTAGATCGACGAGGTTGCCACCAGTCGCTCGCCATTGATGGCGATCCCCTCGGCCCCTTCGGCCCACAGGGCCGCCACGATGTCCCGCAGGTCGTCGACCAGCACGATGTAGTTGGCGGGATTCTCGCCGTCGGGCACGACCCGCTTCGAGTCGGCGATCTCGATCACGACCCCGGGGCCGCGCAGCGCGGCGAGCCCCACAGAGAGGCGCGCCTCCTCCAGCTGACGGTTGACCTCGGCCAGCTCCGAGGACGATGTGGTCGAGGCGTCCTGGAAGGCGAGCACCCGGGCCTCCGCCGCTGCGATCTGCTCGCGCAGATCCTCCTGCTCCTGCTCCAGCTCCGAGACC
>JALYNS010000249.1 GCA_030773035.1 Chloroflexota bacterium | reverse complement strand
TTCGACCAGGTGCGGTGCGCCCCGTCGGCTGCGGCGATCGCGGCCTCGAGCTCGGCGTCCGTGATGGTGTCGTAGGTTTTGACCGTCTCGCCCGTGGCGGGGTTGGTCACGGCATAGCTCATCGTGTGGGTCTCCTTGTCAGTGCGTCACGCCAGAGCCGGTCTGCCGCGGTACTCCCCACCGGGGAGGCGGGTTCGTGGGCTGGAGGCCGATTCTACTCGCGGCTCCGCACGGGGCGGAAGCCCCCATCGGCCGCGCGGGCGACCACGAAGAGGAGGTCTGCCAGGCGGTTGAGATACGGCACAACCTGAGAGTCGGGAAGGCCGCCGGCGTTGCTCAGGGCCACCGCTCGACGCTCCGCGCGACGCACCGCCGTTCGCGCCATGTCGATCGCCGCGCCGGCCAGCGTCTCCCCGGGGATCACGAACTCGGCCGGCATCGGGTGCGCGGCCTCGATCTGGTCGATCTCGCCCTCCAGCCAGGTGACCATCTCGGGGGTCACGCGGCTGGTGCCATCGGTCAGCTTGGCGCGTTTCTCGACATGCGTGGCCAGCTCCGCCCCGACCACGAACAGCTCGCGCTGCAGCCGCAGGATCAGGCCGGCGAGCTCGCTGCCGGCCCCCGTGCCGGCCAGGGCCGCGCGGGCCAGGCCGAGTGCCGACACGGCTTCATCGGTCGTGCCGTAGGCGTCCGTGCGCAGGTCCGCCTTGCTGACGCGCGCGCCACCGAAGAGGAGGCCCGTGCTGCCGTCGTCGCCCTTCTTGGTGTAGATGCGCATGCGCCGATGGTAGCGCCGGCCGAGGTGGCATCCGGGATATTCATCACATCGCTACATCAGCACGTGAGGCCCTCTCCGGGTGCGATCTCAGTCATCACACGACTGCCGCGACACGCGAAGACTGCGAAACGGGGGGTTTGGGCGGAAGGACGTGTCGACGTAGCGATCAGGCAACTGGAGCGACGAAGGCCGCACCTAGAAGAGGCCGGGCGGGGGCTCCCAGCGATCAGCCAGCAGGGTGACCTTGACCGGCGGGCCGACCACCCCTTCGGTCTTCTCCTTGACCGTCTGGATCAGCTCACCGGCCCACGGGCAGAAGGGGGTGGTGAGCACCATCTTGATCTCGGTTGGAGCGCCGTCGGCCCCGATCTCGATGTGCTTGATCAGGTCGAGGTCCACGATGCTCATCCCGATCTCCGGGTCCTGGATGTCGTACAGCGCGGTCATCACCTCGTCGACCTTGGCGATGTTCGAGTCGATCGTCATTGCCGACCAGTCTAGCAAGGATTCGCAGAAACTCCTCAGACCAGGCGAGAGAAGAAGGTCGGGCGGGCGGCGGGGACGGTGGGACGGACGCGGGTATAGCCCTCGTACACGATCCCCTCGCGGTCCAGCGCGGCGCGCAGCTCTGCAATCTCCTCGGCCGCGTCAGACTGGCTGGCGTGGCAGGCAAGTGCCGCGAGCTTGCGCCCGGCGACGTCGGTGATGTCGATCCGATGGCTGGCAGCCCCCTCCTCCGGGGAGAGGTCGTACCGACGCTGACCGGGACCAAAGACGGGTGCGACCACGTACACCGCGTGGGGCGCGATACCCGACTCGGCGAGCCGCTCGACCGCCCAGCGCGTGGCCGCGCCGACCACCACGTGGTCCGCATCGTTCGTCACGCCGTGAGCGCCGAAGGTGATCACCGCGTCGGGTCGTCGATCGGCGAGCCAGACCGAGATCTCCTCGACCAGGGTCGAGAAGGGGACCTCCGACAGACGGCCGTCGGGATGGTCGACCACGGTCACTTCGTCCATGCCGATCTTGGCGGCCGCGCAGCGCATCTCCTCCTCGCGGGTGTCGGCCAGGTCGAGGTCCGGCGTGCGCTCGGCATTGCCCGCCTCACCGCGGGTGAGGAGCAGGAGCCGCACGGTGCGGCCGGCGTCGTGGGCCAGAGCGAGCGCGCCGGCGGCGGTGAAGCTCTCGTCGTCGGGGTGCGCGAAGACGGCCGCCAGGCCACCGATCGCCTCACGCGGACGGAAGCTCACCGATCCTCCTCGTCGTCATCGCTCAGGTTCCTCCAGCCGCGCTGCGCCACGGCGATCCGCATGGTACGCAGGACGGCCAGCTTGGCGCTGGCCAGCTCCGCGATGAAGCGGGTCGTCCCTGCCTCGTCGAGGTCCGAGCCGGACGGAGCCGGGTCGCGGCCGACGTTCAACCAGGCCAGGTGGTATCGCTCCATGCGGCCCCAGACACGCTCGAGCAGCTCGTCGGAGTTGAGCAGCCAGGCACGGAAAAGGTCCCAGTGCGGGGCGGCGGCGAGCGCCTCGCCGTCGGCGATGAGCCGATCGGTCTGCTCCAGGAAGCTCCGGCGCGACATGACCGTGCGCCTCAACGGAGGGGTCTTCACAGCGGCCTAGGTTACGGCAGCCAGCGGCGCCGCGCCCCTTCGTACTATTGCCGCTCGCAGGCCCCCGCCGGGACACTCGCCGGTGCACGGCCGCACCGCGGAACATCCATTGGACCGATCCCTCGCCGCGACCATCGCCCGCACCGGAGGCCGCCTCGCGGCGGCCCTCCTGCCGCTCGCTGCCCTCGGCGTCATGACCCTGCTGGGAGCTACTCGGGAAGGATCTCTGCCGGTCTGGGCGACACCGGGGGTCGAGGCCATCGGCGCGCTGGCCGCCGGGGTTGCTCTGCTCCTTACCGTCACAGCGTTCCTCGAGCGTGGGCGGATGCGTGACCTCGGCGACGCCACGGCGCTTGGGCTGCTCGCCGCGACACTGGCCGGCCTGCTCGTGACAGCGGTGCGCCCGTTGGGCCTGGGGATCGGGCTGAGCGCTGCGGCACTCGCGCTCGGAGTCGGCACAGTGCTGGGCGGCCGCAGGGCCAGGGGCCGTCGCCGACGATGGATCGGCATCGTCGTCGTCATCATCGCCGTTGATGTCGGGCTTGCAGCAGCCCTCTTCTGGGGCGCTCTTGCGGGCGGCGAAAGTGTGGCTCCATTCCTCCTGGGGAGCGGTGCCGTCCTCGCAACGGTCGCCGCGGCGCTCACCTGGCAGAGTGGCGCGCGGGCGACCGTACTCGGCGTCGCCGCCTCTTCGTTCGCGGCCCTGGCACTGGCCGGGCCGTCGGACGCCGGACGCCTCCCCGGCCTCGGTGGCGTGGCGGTGGTCGCCACCGGGATGGGCTGGATCATGGCCGCGCGCCGCCTGCGTCGGAACCTGGCCCCGCCTTCCATGCTGCAGCCCACCACGGCGACCCTTCCCGGCGTGCGCAGCCGGCTCCAGATGCCGATCGCGTCCGTCGCCGAGCCAGAGTTCGACGAGAGCGCCCGGCTGAGCCGTGAGCTGCGGGCAACCCTCGACGATCTCGTCGCTGCTCGTCGGACGATCGGCCTGCAGCGAGCCGAGATTGAACGGGGGTCAACCCTCGACCCGCTGACGGGGCTTCCCAGCCGCGGCCCGACCCTGGACCGGCTGCGGACCGAGGCGGCCGAGGGGCGCCGCTACAGCCACCCGGTGACCGTCGTCCTGTTGGATATCGACGGGTTCGCCGAGCTGAACCACGACTACGGGCTGAGCGTTGGCGACGCGATCCTGCGCGAGGTGGCGCTTCGGCTGCGCCTGCGCATCCGGGAGGCCGATGCCCTGGGCCGCGTCGGGGGCGACTCGTTCCTGGCGATCCTGCCTCACACCGACGAGGGCGGCGCGGCTACCTTCGCCCAGGCGGTCCTGGATCGCGTGGTAGCCCGTCCCTTCACCACCGACCGCGGCGAGATAACGGTCAACCTCTCGCTCGGGATCGCGCTGATGCGCCCGGGCATGACCCTCAGCGGGGAGGAGCTGCTGGCCGCCGCCGAAGAGGCGCTGGCATCCGCCAAGGCGGCCGGCGGCAACCGGATCGCCTTCGATCGGCTCCACGGGCTGGCGCGCCTCGATGAACGGCGCACCCCGCATGCACCGGCTCCTGAAGAGGCCGGTGACGGTGCCAAGGCGAGCGAGGCCGACGCCACAAGATAGCGGCACGAAGTTATCCACACCGCTACAAGTGGTGGATAAGCGGGCCCCGAAAGGCACCCCGGGTGGTATCGTTGCGGACCCATGTCGACCCCCTCTGCCGTCTCCGCCAAGCTGATCTTCCCGACCAAGGAGATCGTGGAGGAGTACTACCTCCCGATCATCTACACCGCCTGCCGGACCTGCTATTCGGAGCAGCTCCCCGACCAGATCTGGGACAAGGCGGTGTCGCGCGGGGTGGCCGACGAGAAGCAGCAGTCGCTGGTCCGCAAGGTGATGGAGTCGGGCCACGGCTCGACCATCGAGCATGTCAACTTCACCTTCGCCATCAGTGGGGTGACCCGGACGCTCTCCCACCAGCTGGTGCGCCATCGGGCCGGGACCGCCTTCGACCAGCAGTCACAGCGCTATGTCTCCTTCAAGGCGCGGGACAACTACACGGTCCCGGACTCGATCACCAACGGCGACCTGCCCGATGACCTGGCCGGACGATTCCGGGACGCGGTCGACGCGAACATGGACCTCTACGGGCAGCTGCTCCAAGCCGAGGTGCCGGCCGAGGACGCCCGCTTCATCTTCCCCAACGCGATGCAGACCAACCTGATCATGACCGTCAACCTGCGACAGCTGATCCACATGTCCGGCCTGCGCCTGTGCACCATGGCCCAGTGGGAGATCCGCCAGCTGTTCAAGCAGATCCGCCACGAGATCTTCCGGGTCTCCCCCTTCTTCGGCTCGTTCCTGGCCCCCAAGTGCGTGCCGCTCGGCTATTGCGATGAGATGGGCAACCGCGACGAGCACTGCCGCAT
>JALYNS010000248.1 GCA_030773035.1 Chloroflexota bacterium | reverse complement strand
AGCGTGCTGACGTCGCCCAGTGACACGGCCGTGCGCACCGCCCGGTACTCGGCCAGGTGGTCGGCGTAGTGCCAGGGGCGCCACCAGCCGCCGAATCGGTCCATCCGGGCGCCAAGCGCGACGTGCTCGTCGTGGAGAGCCGTGCGTCGGAACGCGTCGATGTGGAACTCCGCCGCGGCCTCGCCCAGGGTGATCTGGCGGGAGGCTGGCCGCGCGGTGAAGGGTGCCGGAGCGGTGCCGGTCTTCGCCGCGATCCAGGCTCGCACGTGAGGCAGGCACACGCTCCCCTGGCAGGTGCCGGTGCCCGCCAGGCTGGCACGCTTGACGAGCTCCAGCTCCGTGAAGCCGCGCTGCCAGACCGCCTCCAGGTCGTCGACCCCGACGCCCGCGCAGGGGCAGACGATGCCCTCGGTCGGTGGCGGAGGGAGCGGAAACGCCTCGGCGGCCGAGCCGACCACGGTCACGGGGATGTCGCCCGCCATACGCGCGAGGACATCGCGCGGTGCGCGCCCCAGGCCCAGGATCAGCGTGTCACAGGCGGTGGTGCGCTCGATGCCGCCCTCGACGGTGACGACCGCCGACACGCGCCCCTCGCCCTCGATGCGCACCAGCTCGCCGGTCGCGTGGGTGCACGGCACGCCTTCAGGCAGTGCGCCGACGGCGACGGCTGCGCCGAGGTCGACGCCGGCCTGGTGCAGGCGCTCGGCGGCACGGGCGGTCAGCAGCCCCGCGAGACGATTGCCCGGGCAGACCGGCTGGATCTCGGCCGCGCCCGTCGCCAGCACGACCTCCTTCGCCCGGAGGTGGAGCATCCCCTCGGCGGTTCGGGCGATGATGGTCGGGCCGGCATAGATCGCCACCACCTCGGACCCATCGCCGGAGTTCAGGCGCGTGGCCCCTCGGCCCGCGGTCCCCGCCTCCCCCGCCGCCGCGCGGCCGCTCCGCCCCCCGCCGATCACCACGACATCGGCCTCCTCGCGTCGGACGCTGATGTGCCGGGGCTGCTCCGCCGGCGCGTGCCAGGGCGGCGATCCGGTGGCGGGGTGTCTACGCACCGCCAGGTCTGGGCTCGCCGGCGTCAGGCACGTCCGCACGTAGGCAATCCCCTCGACCTCGGCGACGCAGTTGCCGCAGTCGCCGGCCAGGCAGAGCGTGCCGCCATGGAAGGGATGCTCGCCGGCACGGACGATGGCCACCGCGACCGTGTCGCCCGGCTCGTACGGCAGCCGTTGGCCGTCCAGCACGAACCGGTCCGCCTCGCCGCTCATGGGCGAGAGGCTAGCATCCGCTCATCCGCGTAGGGATTCGATCGGCACGAGGGAGCGGGAGATGCAACTCATCAACACTGACGGAATGACGTTCATCGGACCTGGATCGGAGTGGTTCTGGACGGCGCTGAGCGGGATCGTCACCGTCGTCACGCTCCTTGCCATCTACCGTCAGCTCCGGCTGCAAGCGCGCGCGAGCGCCGTTGAGCAGCTGACAGACTTCCGACGCGAGGCGTACTCCGAACTGATGCTGCGCTACCAGCTCGACGTGATGGTCGCGCTCCGCGACCAGAAGGACCCTGCCGACGTCCCCGATGCGGCCGTCCTTGGGATCGGCGACTACTGGGAGAACTTCGCGATCCTCGCCCAGGCAGGCCATCGAGATACGAAGCTGCTCTGGCGGTCGGACCCTTCATCTGCTCAGATCGTCTGGGCGTGGCTGGGACCGTGGGTCCGGAAGGCGCGAGCCGAGTCCCGCTTCGGCTTGCCCTCCTATCCCGGTCTGGAGTGGCTGGCCGGGGTCATGGCGGAGATGGACCGCAGAGCTGGCAGGCCGCCCATCACCCCAGCCATGGTCGCGACGCAGACACATGCCTGGATCACACTCCACCAGCAGCTGATCCGGTACGCGCAGACGGTGCGGACCGACAGCGCGGCGTCACCCGAAGTGGTGCCCCTCGCGCAGCCAATGGACGCAGCCCCGACCGCCTGATCGGCAGATCACTCAGGTTCGAAACTTCGGTCGATTCCCACTGATGGGCAGGGGCAACCAGGCCCCTCGCTACCGTGTCACCTCCACATCGCGGCGTAGGGATGCTCGCCAACGATCGGCTCGCCCGCTGCGAACCGCTCGAGGCGGTAGATCGCCAGGTCGTCGTTGGCGGCGACGCCCTCGCTGATCAGCTGCGCAAGGCTCGCCCCGATGGCCGGAGCGGTCTTGAAGCCGGTGCCGGAGTAGCCGCAGTCGAGCCAGAAGCCGTCCGGGCCGGCGGGACCCATGATCGGGTGCTGGTCCGGCGTGATCCCGTCCTGACCGGAATGCGCCGAATGGAGCCCCGCCCTCGCGAACTCGGGCAGCCGCCGCACCACGCGCTCGGCCGCCTTCTCGATGAACCCCGGCGCAGCCGCGTCGACCGGCGCGTCGGCGTCCCCGCTGATCGGGTTGCCATCCTCGAGCGCCACCAGCGTCAGCGACTCGCCCTCGGGGCGCGCGTAGAACGAGTTCTCGAAGTCGATGAAGGCGGGGTGCCGCGGGATATCCGGCGGTCGCCGCACGTACGCGATGTCGTGGCGCCATACCGTCAGCGGCAGCTCGACGCCAGCCATCGCCGCCACGCGTCCGGCCCACGCGCCGGCGGCATCGACCACGATCGGGGCGTCGAACGAGCCACGGGACGTGTCCACGCCCACCACCCGCTCCCCCGCCAGCCGGACGTCCGTCACGGCGCAGCCCTGGATCAGTCGCGCACCGCGCGCCACGGCCGCGGCCATCAGGGAGGCCGCGGTCTGGGTCGGGTCGGCATAGCCGGAGAGCGGCTCGAGGGCCGCCACCTGCTCGTCGGCGATCTCGATCCCTGGCAGGAGGCGGCGGACCGCGTCGGCGTCGACGATCTCGGTGGGGATCCCGATGCGCTGCTGCATGGTGGTGTTCGCGCGCAGGGCGGCCACCTCCTCGGGCGGCACCATCTGCAGGAAGCCGACTGTGGTGAAGCCACATTCCCCGCCGACCCGCGCCGTCCAGTCGCTGAAGTACGCGTGCGATCGCCACGCCAGGCGAGCCTCGGCCTCCACGTCGTAGTGCATGCGCACCAGGCCGCTCGAGCGTCCGGTGGCGCCGGCCGCGACGACGGCCCGCTCCAGCACGAGTGGGTGCATCCCGCGCTCAGCGAGGTGGAAGGCGAGCGACGCGCCGTGCACGCCGGCACCCACGATGATCGCGTCGGCGGTCTCGCTCATGGCGGCACGGTAGGCAAGGGGTCCAGGGTCGGCCAGTGCCGAACGGCCCGTGATCGTCGCTAGAATGTCGGCCCATGCCCCCGACCGACGAGGTCCTTGTCCATGCCCGCGGCCTGACGAAGCGCTTCGGGACCTTCACCGCGGTGAACGCGGTGGACTTTGACGTTCGCACCGCGGAGGCGTTCGGCTTCCTGGGTCCCAACGGCGCCGGCAAGACCAGCACCATGCGCATGATCGCCTGCGCAAGCCCTGTCAGCGAGGGCGACCTGACGGTGATCGGCATGGACCCCCGCACCCAGGCGGCACAGATCAAGGCGCGCCTGGGGGTGGTCCCCCAGGCCGATAACCTCGACGTGGAGCTCACGGTCCTCGAGAACCTGCTGATGTACGCGCGATACTTCGACATACCGTCGGCCGTGGCTCGCCCGCGGGCAGTCGAGCTGCTCGAGTTCATGCAGCTCTCCGAGCGTGCCAACGACCAGGTGGAGCCGCTCTCCGGCGGGATGAAGCGGAGGCTGACCATCGCGCGGGCGCTCATCAACGACCCGGAGCTGCTCATCCTCGACGAGCCGACCACAGGCCTCGACCCGCAGGCTCGCCATCTTCTGTGGGAGCGCCTCTACCGCCTCAAGCAGCGCGGCGCCACGCTGATCATCACCACCCACTACATGGACGAGGCCGAGCAGCTGTGCGATCGGCTGGTGGTGATGGACAAGGCCGAGATCGTGGCCTCCGGAACGCCGCGCGAGCTGATCGAACAGTACGCCACCAAGGAGGTGCTCGAGCTGCGGGTCCCCGAGGCGACCCGCACCGGCCTCGACGGCCGGCTCGACGGCCTGGCCGAGCGGGTCGAGGAGCTGCCGGATCGGTACCTCCTCTATGCGGCCGACGGGGAGCAGGCGCTGGAGGGGGTCCACGCCCGCGAGATCCCGATCGAGAGCGCCCTCGTCCGCCGTGCCACCCTGGAGGACGTCTTCCTGCGGCTCACCGGCCGCTCGCTGGTGGAGTGATGGCCGTCATCGCCGACAGCCGTCCGCTGGCGCCCCGCCCCATCGGCGAAGGGGTGGTCGGCGCGATCGCCGGGGCGGCGCGCGTGCTGCAGCGCAACCTGCTCGTCTATCGGCGCACCTGGCGCGGCAGCCTCTTCGGCTCGTTCCTGACCCCGCTGCTGTACCTGACTGCGATGGGCGTCGGTCTCGGCAGCCTGGTGGCCAGCGGCGGGACGAACATGCTGGGCGGCGTCGACTACCTGCACTTCCTGGGCCCCGGCATCCTGGCCAGCAGCTGCATGCAGACGGCCAGCTTCGAGTCGACCTACCCGATCATGGGCAAGATCAGCTGGCGCCGGAATTACGAAGCCATCCTCGCCACCCCGATACAGGTCCATCACCTGGTCATCGGTGAGCTGAGCTGGATCGGCTTCCGGCTGACCACGATGGCGGCCGTGTTCATGATCGTGCTCACGCTGTTCGGGATCCCGCGCAGCCCGCTCGCGCTGCTCGCCATCCCCGCCGCGGTGATCACCGGCCTGGCTTTCTCGGCGCCGATCATCGCCTTCTCCGCCACGCGTCATAACGACTCGGGCTTCGCGTTCCTCTTCAGATTCATCGTCAACCCGCTCTTCCTGTTCAGCGGCACCTTCTTCCCGGTCTCGCAGCTGCCCGATGCCGTCGAGTGGGTCGCCGCGGCGACGCCGCTGTACCACGGGGTGGCGCTGGTCCGCGGCGCGGTGCTGGACGCGATGCCGGCCACCTGGCCGCTGCACGTCCTCTACCTGGTCGTCTTCCTCGGCGTGACCGGGGCGATCGCCAACCGGCTCCTGTATCGGAGGCTGGTGAAGTGACCGCCATTGCCCGCCGGGCGCTCCCGCCCACGCCCAGCTCCCGGATCATCGCCTCGGTGCTGCGCTCGCGGCGCCTGGTGCAGCGCAACATGCTCGTCTACAAGCGCGGCTGGATGGTCATCTTCAGCGGGTTCTTCGAGCCGCTCTTCTACCTGCTGGGGATCGGCTACGGACTCGGAACCCTGGTTGGCGACCTGCCCCTGGCCGACGGCCGCACCATCTCGTACGCCGCCTTCGTCGCGCCCGCGCTGCTCGCCCAGGCAAGCATGAACGGGGCGATCGCCGAGTCAATCTTCAACGTCTTCTTCAAGCTGAACTTCAGCAAGACTTACGACGCCATCCTGGCCACGCCGCTCGGGATCCGCGAGATCGCCATCGGGGAGATGCTCTGGTCGCTCTTCCGCGGGACCCTGTACGTGATTGCGTTCGTGCTGGTGATGATCGGGATGGGGCTGGTCATCTCGCCGATGCTCTTCCTCGTCATCCCCGCCTCCATCCTCATCGGCGCCTCCTTCAGCGCGGCCTGCCTGGCAACCACCGCCTACCTGCGCACGGTCCAGGACTTCGACCTGCCGATGGGCCTGGTCGTGATGCCGATGTTCCTCTTCTCCGGCACCTTCTTCCCGATCAGCGTCTATCCGCAGGCGATCCAGCTGGTGATGGAGGCGACCCCGCTCTTCCACGCGGTCGGCCTGCTGCGCGGCCTGGCCACCGGCCTGGTCGGCTGGCACGAGCTGTGGGACCTCGTGTACCTGGTGATCTTCGGTGTGCTCGCCATGTGGATCGCGCTCAACCGCCTGGAGCAGCGGCTGATCAAGTAGCGTTCCCGATGTGGCTGGCTGCCGGCCGGACAGGCTGTCCCAGGAAGCTGTGGACGCCAGCTTCCGATTTAACCGTCGCTCGAACCACGCCTTGGGCGGAATGACGTGCGACGCCATCCCATGGGCCACCCCCCTGGGCGGAATCGCGCATCGGGCCGTCATCCAGGGCCATGCCGAGGTCCGAGTGACGGCCAGGCCGTCAGCATTGGGGGCCCGGACCCCGCGGGACATCCTTCTCATGGTCGGAGTAGAGTCCGGGGAAGCACCGGGAGCCGGCCAGCATGAACCAACCCCTCGACGATCTTGAGCCGATCCGCCTCGTCACCGAGGACCTCGACCTCAAGGGATCGGTCCGGACGCAGGGCCAGCGGATGACCGACATCCTGCAGCATGCCGAGCCCTTCTCGTTCCTCCCGGCAGGCGCGAATCAGGCCTGGACCGAGGTACTCCCCGACGAGCTGGTATTCGTGGTGCCTCCGCCCCACGTCAGCCAGCCAACTCTGCGCCTGCCGCGCAACCAGCACGCCATGCTCCTCAGCGCCGGCGGCTACCGGATCGCCGGGACGGCTCACCTGCGCCCGGGCGAGCTCGACGATCCCATCCTGCGAGCGACGCGCCGATTCCTGCCGCTCACCAACGTCACCTTCCGGCGCGGCGACGAGCCGGACGAGACGGCCGAGGTGGTGATCGTCAACCTGCGTCGGGTGGACGAATTCAACCCGCTGTAGGTCGCTCCTGTCCCAGCAGGATGGGAAGCGCTCCGCGCAGGTAGGCGACGCCCGAGACGACCGCCAGTCCAACCGCCAGCACCGCGAGCCAGAAGCCGACGGTCTGAAGCGTCGACGCGTCCATTATCCGGCCGACCGGCCCTCCGGTCCGGACGTCGAAGGCCAGCAGCAGCACACCGATCGCCACGTTCGTGCCGAACGCCTTCCACTTGCCCAGGCCTCGCGCCGAAATGACCACGTTCGCCGAGGCAGCCAGCTGCCGCACCC
>JALYNS010000247.1 GCA_030773035.1 Chloroflexota bacterium | reverse complement strand
GTTCCACACCCCGGGCCCGATCAGCGCCATGATCGACATGAGCAGCAACAGCCCCGGGAACGCCATCCAGGCGTCCACTCCCCGCTGGACGAGGAGGTCCACCCGGCCGCCGAAGTAGCCCGACAGGATGCCGACAGCGGTGGCGATCAGGGAGCCGAGCGTGACCGCCCCGAATCCCACGTAGAGCGACACCCGGGCACCGTACAGGAGCCGGGTCAAGACGTCGCGGCCGAGGTGGTCCGTGCCGAGCCAGTGCGCCGCGCTCCCACCCTGGAACCGCTCCCGGAGGCTGGTCTGGGAGAAGCCGTAGGGCGCGACCACGTCCGCGAGCACCGCCGCCGCCAGCATGACCAGCACGATGAGCGCGCCGATGGTCCCGAGTGGCTTCTGGCGGAGCATCTGGACCCAGACGTCCCAGTACCAGGCGCGCGAGCGCGGCAGGACGCGCACGTCGAGGGCCGCGGCGGCGAGGCGGGGGTCCAGCGCGGCGCCGTGGCTACCGGTACCGGATGCGGGGGTCAAGGAAGGCATAGGTGATGTCGATGAGGAGGTTGAGCCCGACGACGAGGGCCGCGATGATCAGGTTCACCGACTGCACGACCGGGTAGTCGAGCCGGGTGAGCGCCTCGAAGAAGAAGAGGCCGACCCCCGGAAGGCGGAAGATGGATTCGATGATGACGGAGCCCCCGATGTAGAGCGGCATCTGGAGGCCGACCAGCGTGATCACCGGGATCATGGCGTTCTTGAGCGCGTGACGGAGCACGATCGTGCGCTCGCCCAGCCCCTTGGACCACGCGGTACGGATGAAGTCCTGCCGCAGCACCTCGAGCAGCGCCGAGCGCATGATGCGCATGATGGGGCCGGCGCGGGTGACCCCGAACACGAGGGCCGGCACGGCCAGGATCTTGAGGTTCTCGAGCGGATCGACGGTGAACGGCACGTACGTGTAGACCGGCGTCCACCTGAAGTAGATGGACGGGAGCACCACCACGAGCACGGCCAGCCCGAAGTACGGCACCGACAGGGCCAGGATGGCGAAGATCCGACCGACGTAGTCCGTGACGGTGTCCTGGCGAACGGCCGAGATGATGCCGATCCCGATGCCGATCACGACCGAGACCAGGATGGTGAGCGCGGCCAGCCCCAGCGTCACCGGGAATCGGCGCACGAACTCGTCGAGGATCGGCTGCCGCGTCCAGTAGGACTGGCCAAAGTCACCCTCGAGCAGGATGCCCCGGACCCACTCGAAGTACTGCACGTGCGCGGGCCGATCGAGGCCCAGGTCCCGCCGAAGGGCGTCGATGGTGGGCGCGTACGCATGCCCCTCCACCATCCGCGTCGCCACGTCGCCCGGCATGAGCCGCATCAGGCCGAAGACGATCACGCTCACCAGGAACAGCGTGGGGACCGCCAGGGCCACGCGCCGGAGCACGTACTGCTTCATGGAGTCTGCGAGCGCGCCCGGCCCGGCGGCCCCGCTACCGGTCCAGCCAGGTGAACATCAACTTGTAGCCGAGGCCGTAGCCGTCATGGTGCTTGAAGCCCTTCACGTACTTGGGATGCGCCTGGTACTGCGCCGAGCTGGGCAGGTAGACGTAGTACGCCTTGTCGGCGAGATACCGCTGGATGTCCTCCACGATGGCCTTTCGCTTCTTCGGGTCGAGCTCGCGACGCTGGGCCTGCAGCATCTTGTTCAGCTCCGCGTCCGCGACGTGGCTCCGGTTGTTCGGCTGCTCGGGATAGTAGGACCCGAAGAGGAAGTCGTCCACCTCGGTGAACGGCGTGACCGGCCCGATCGCCATCTTCTCGAACTTGCCGAGATAGGTGGTCGAGATGTACTTGCCGTACTCCTCCGGCTTCAGCTCGACGGTGATGCCGATCTGGGAGAGGTTGTCCGCGACGAGATCGTAGTAGCTCCGCCACGGGGGAGCATAGCCGGGCCAGTGGAAGGCCGGCGTCGTGAACCCGTTGGGAAACCCGGCCTCCGCGAGGAGGCGTTTGGCCTCGGCCAGGTCGTAGCCCCCCAGGTGCCTGGCCTTGGCGGGCTCGAGCTTCGACGGATCGAGGCGCCAGTCCTTCATGGCGCAGGGAACGGGCCCCGAGACCAGGCAACCCTCCCCGTACAGGAGGGAATCGTTCCAGCCTTTCCGGTCGATCGCGAGCGAGATCGCGCGGCGCACGCGCACGTCGTTGAAGGGGGGCTGGTCGGTCCGGAAGTAGATCATGCCCTGCGCCATCACGGTCAGGAGCTCGAGGGCGATCTCGGGATTGGTCTTCTGGAAGGCCTTCCCCTCCTCGATGCTCGCGTGTCCGTAGATCTGGATCAGCTCCACCTTGCCCGCGCGCAGTACCGAGGCCCGGGCGGCGGCGTCGGGGGTGATCTCGATCACGACGCCGTCGAGATAGGGGAGTCCCTTGACGAAGTAGTCGGGGTTACGCTCGAAGACGGCCCGGACGCCCTTGTCGTAACCCTTGAGCACGAAGGGGCCGGTACCGATGGCGGCCTCGGGCCGGTTGAAATCCTTGAACTGGGCCTCGGCCTCTTTCGGCATGATCGCGGTGTAGGACGGATTGGCCAGGTGGTTGAGAAACGGCGCGTAGGGCTCCTTGAGCGTGATGCGCACCGTGTACTTGTCCACCACGTCCACGGACTGGACCGGCTCGAAGCGGGAACGGAAGCCGGATTTCGTCATGAAGCGATCGAGCGACCACTTGACGTCGTCCGCGGTGACCTCGCGGCCATTGACCGGCGGCTTGTTGTGGAACTTCACGCCCTTGCGGAGGTGGAACACGAGCTCCGTCGACGTCTTCTGCTCCCAGCGCTCGGCCAGGTCCGGCACGATGGTGAAGTCTCCGCCGTGCTTCTGCTCCGGCCCGTGGGCGAACCGCACGAGCTGGCTGTAGATCAGGTTCGCGTAGGAGTGCGTGAGGAAGCTCACCGCCAGGTGCGGGTCGAGGTTGGGCGCCTCCCGCTCGGCGATGCGCAGGATCCCGCCGCGCTTGGGCTGCTGGGCGGAAGCGGGTGCGGCGGCGGCACTGACCGCGAGGGTGAGCGCCAGGACTATGAGCGTGAGCCGTCGGACCATCGAGCGTCCTCCTGACATC
>JALYNS010000246.1 GCA_030773035.1 Chloroflexota bacterium | reverse complement strand
CAGGGCATCTGCGTGATGGCGGGCATCGGGCTGCGGGACGGAAGGGCGGTGCAGGCGCTGGCGTCGGTGCGCGAGCGGCTCGCCACCCCCCACGGGTTGATGCTGGTGCAACCGGCGTTCACCCGCTACCAATTGAACCTTGGGGAGATCTCGACCTATCCCCCCGGCTACAAGGAGAACGCGGGGATCTTCTGCCACACCAACCCGTGGGTGATGATCGCGGAGGCGATGACCGGCAATCCCGACGCAGCGGTCGACTACTACCTGCGGATCAACCCATCGGCTCGCGAGGAGATCTCGGACATCCACCGATCTGAGCCGTACGTATACGCACAGATGATCGCCGGCCGCGACGCGGCGACGCACGGTGAGGCCAAGAACTCCTGGCTCACCGGCACCGCCGCCTGGAACCTCGTCGCGGTGAGCCAATGGATCCTGGGGATTCGCCCCGAGCACGACGGCCTTCGGATCGATCCCCGGATCCCCGCTGACTGGGCGGGTTTCAGCGTCACGCGCCAATTCCGGGGCGCGACCTACCGGATCCGGGTCATCAAGGCGCGAGGCGCGGTCGGCAGGTCGACCAGGCTCACGGTCGACGGCGCCGACGTGGATGGAACGCTCGCGCCATTGCCGCGTACACCCGACCAGGAGATTGTGGTTGACGTTCACATCGACTAGCCGGTGCCATGGCGTTCACAGGGTCGTCGGGCCAGATCGCGCTCTCACAACCGGCGAGTTGACAGGCCCTGCTATTGTTCTCCTGTGGCCCGTGAGAGCGCTCTCATCAGGAAAGGGACTGCCATCTCAAATCGGCGGCCTCAGACGGGGGCCCAGGCGGTTACCCTGGATGCAGTCGCGCGGGCAGCAGGCGTGTCGCGCGCAACGGTGTCCCGAGTCGTGAATGGCAACCCCAAGGTGACTCCCGTGGTCCGCCAGGCCGTGCAGCGCGCCGTCGGGCGCCTGGGCTACGTCCCCAATCCGGCGGCCAGGAGCCTCGTCACGCGACGCAGCGGCTTCATCGCGCTCGTCATTCCCGAGCAGACGACGAGCCTCTTCGGTGACCCGTTCTTCCCTCGGCTCCTGGTGGGCATCAGCAGCGAGCTGGCGGCGAGCAACGTCCAGCTCGTGCTGATGATCGCGCAGGGGTCCGCCCAGAGCCGAGCCGAGGCCTACGTCGCCGCAGGCCACGTCGATGGCGCGCTGCTCGCTTCGCTGCACGGTGACGACCTGCTCCCCGATCGCCTTCGCACGCGCGGGGTCCCGGTGGTGGTCGGGGGCCGGCCGCCGACCTCGTCAAGGGCGAGCTACGTGGACGTCGACAACGAGTTCGGAGCCCGCACCGCGGTCGAGCACCTGCTGGAGGGTCGACGCCGCCGCGTGGCGACGATCACCGGACCGCTCGACATGCCGGTTGGCCTCGATCGCCGAGCTGGATACCGGCGCGCGCTGACAGCTGCGGGGATCGTCCCGAACGACGGGCTCGAGGAGAATGGCCATTTCACACAGGAGGGCGGCGCCATGGCGATGCGTGCCATCCTCGCGCGTCATCCGGACGTCGACGCGGTGTTCGCCGCGTCCGATCTGATGGCGATCGGCGCCCGGGGCGAGCTGCGGAGAGCAGGGCGCCGCGTTCCAGAGGACGTGGCCGTCGTCGGGTTCGACGATTCGGCGATTGCTGCCGCTTCTGAGCCTCCGTTGACGAGCATTCGTCAGCCGATCGAGGAGATGGGCCGCGAGATGACGCGGCTGCTCCTGGAGGCCATTGAAACGAGGAGCCCGATTCCCAAGCAGGTCCTGCTGGGAACGAGCCTCGTAGTTCGGGAATCCAGTGCTGCGACGATGGGGCTGAGGTCCGCATGAGCACATGCTCGAGAGTCCGCGCAGCCGAATCCGCGTGAGGAGGTAAGGAGCAACCATGCCCTCGCGATCCATAATTGGCGCCACATCCAACAGACGGAGGAATCGGTCCATGAGACAGCATTGGTGGCGGGGCACGACCCTGATCTTCGCGGGCATGATCCTGCTCGCGGCATGCTCGAGCACGACATCACCTTCGGCTTCGGCGGCTGGAAGCGAAGCTGCGCAGCCGTCGGCGTCCGCCGCGGCGGAGAGCGGAACCAAGGAACTCGACGCTGCCCTTGCCGGCGAGTACTCGGGCAAGGTCATCACCGCGTACGGGCCGTTCGTCGACGAGGACGAAGCCAAGTTCCTCGACATGGTCAAGGTCTTCGAGGACGCCACCGGCATTGACGTCCAGTACGAAGGCACGAAGCAATTCGAGCAGGACATCCAGGTCCGCGTCGACGCGGGCAACGTTGCCGATATCGTCGACTTCCCGCAGCCGGCCCTGCTCTCGACATTTGCCAAGAGCGGCGACGTCGTCGACCTCTCGCCGTACCTGAGCCAGGAATACCTGGAGTCGAAGTACGTCAGCAGCTGGCTCGACACGACCAGCATGGAAGGCCCGGACGGGACAATCACCGCCGGCGTCTGGGAGCGGGTCAACGCGAAGAGCAACGTCTGGTATCCCAAGGCTGCGTTTGATGCGGCCGGGTACCAGGTCCCCACCACCTGGGATGAGCTGACGGCCCTCGCCGATCAGATCGTCGCGGACGGCGACGCGCCGTGGTGCGTCGGCATCGAGTCCGGCGTAGCGACCGGCTGGCCGGCCACCGACTGGATCGAGGACATCATGCTCCGGACAACGACCCCGGAGAACTACGACGCCTGGGTGGCAGGCGACCTGAAGTTCTCGTCACCCGAGGTCAAGGCGGCCTTCCAGACCTTGTCGGACATCTGGCTTGATCCAGCGATGGTCTACGGTGGCAAGGCGGCCATCGTGGCGACCGCGTTTGGTGACGCCCCGGCACCGATGTTCACCGATCCGCCGAAGTGCTGGCTCCACCGCCAGGGCAACTTCATCACCAGCTTCTTCCCCGAGACGGCAGTGATGGGTACGGACTACGACTTCTTCTACTTCCCGCCCATCGATTCGGAGTTCGGCAAGCCGATGCTGGTCGGAGGCGACATCTGGGCGGTCTTCAGCGAGAGGCCGGAGGTCCTCGCGTTGGCAGAGTGGTACACGAGCGCCAAGCACCTCGAGCCGTGGATGGCAAGCGGCGGCGCCCTGGCACCGCACAGAGACGTCGACCTGTCGAAGTACGGCAGTGAGGTCGAGCGGAGCGTCGCCGAGGTCCTCGGTACGGCAACGACCATCCGATTCGACGGTTCGGACGCCATGCCGGCCGCCGTCGGAACGGGCACCTTCTGGAAGGAGGTCACCTCGTACATCAACGGCGACGTCACGCTCGACGCGGCGTTGCAGGCGATCGACGACTCCTGGCCAAACTAGGCCCAGTTCGGTTTGCAGCAGGGCGGCCCAATTCGGGCCGCTCTGCTGTTTCCGGTATGGCATGCTCCTCTCCACTCCGGTCGCTCGGCATCGCCGAATGACCTCCTCCACAGGGTAGGAGTCGCCGTGGCAAGTAGCATGCCGCCGCACAACGAGAACACCGAGGCCACCCTGACCGTCGCCCGGCTGCCGCGCCTGCTCTTCGGCGCGCTGGCCATCCTGCTGACCATTGCCTTCGTGGTCGGTGGCTACATGGTTCTCGGCGACCGGACCTCGCCGCTCCCGAAGCCGGCGATCATGGTGTTTGCCGTCGTGTGGGGAGTCGGCGGACTGGTGCTGGTCTACACCCTGTCAAATTGGGTCGTCGAGCAGCTGCCGGGTCGCGCCGTGGAGCTCCTGCTGCCCGTCGTGTTCATCGGTCCCGCCGTCATCTTCCTGGGCTATTTCCTCGTCCTGCCTGCCATCCGCACCGTCGCGTCCAGCTTCTTCGACAGCAACGGGATCGAGTTCGTGGGGCTCGCCAACTACGTCGCGGTCTTCACCCAGCGCGTGACGCAGGTGGCGTTGCGCAACAACCTCCTGTGGCTTGCCTTCGGGGCGACCATGAGCGTCCTGATGGGCCTGGTGATCGCCGCCCTGGCCGACCGGTCACGCTTCGAAGTGATCGCGAAGTCGATCATCTTCATGCCGGTGGCGATCTCATTGGTCGGTGCAGGCGTGATCTGGCGATTCCTCTACGCAGTCAAGGCGCCCGGCGACCCTCAGATCGGCCTGCTGAACGCGATCTGGACGGGACTCGGTAACGAACCGGTGGGATGGCTCGCCTCCAACCAGCCCTGGAACAACCTCTTCCTGATCGTCGTGGTGGTCTGGCTGCAGACAGGATTCGCGATGGTGCTCCTCTCGGCGGCGATCAAGGGCGTCCCGGCGGACCTGCTCGACGCGGCTCGCGTGGACGGAGCCACTGAGATCCAGACCTTCGTGCGCGTCGTGGTCCCCACCATTCTGCCAACGATCATCACGGTGACCACCACGATCGTTATCTTCACCCTCAAGATCTTCGATATCGTGGTGGTCATGACGAGCGGTAACTTCGGCACCGGCGTGATTGCCACCGAGTTCTATCAGCAGTTCTTCACCAACCGCGACTTCGGCCTGGGGTCCGCCATCGCCGTGGTGCTGCTCCTTCTCGTGCTGCCGGTGATGGTCTACAACCTCCGTCGCTTCCGGCAGCAGCAGGCGTAGCCATGTCACGACGACGCCGCTGGCTCGGCCTGCTCGCAGTGAACGGCACGTTGGCGGTCATCTGTTTCATCTGGCTGGTGCCGACCCTCGGCCTCCTGGTGAGCTCCGTTCGGCAACCGGCCGATGTCCTCAACTCGGGTTGGTGGTCCGTCCTGCCGCACCAGGACTACGTGACGGTCGAGGAGCTCCCGATTCCCACGGACGTGACCGGGGATTCGCTGATCACCATCGAGGGGGTCTCGGCAACGTTCGATGAATTCCGCGAGGGCGTGACGGCTCCGGACGGCAAGCGCATCCAGTGGATCGGCAACCGCCGCGCGGGGCGAATCGAAGTCCAGCAGAAGCAGTGGGTGGCCCCGCTCAACTTCTCGCTGCGCAATTACCAGATCGTGCTGTCGGGGCGCGAGAACACCTACGAGAACACCGGTGGAACCCTCCGAACCGAGAGGGGGGGCGACCTCGGCAGCGCGTTCATGAACAGCATCGCCGTGACCATCCCAGCCACGGTCATCCCACTGACGGTTGCGTCCTTCGCCGCCTATGGCTTCGCCTGGATGCGATTCCGCGGTCGGATGGCGCTCTTCGGACTGCTGGTGGCGCTCCTCGTCATCCCGCTGCAGATCGCACTCGTGCCGGTGCTGCGCGACTACGTCGGGCTCGACCTGAACGGAACCTACCTCGGGGTGTGGCTCGCGCACACCGGCTTCGGCCTGCCGCTCGCCATCTACCTCGTGTTCGGTTTTGTGAGCGCGATCCCCCGAGACCTGATCGACTCGGCGGTCACCGACGGCGCCTCCCATTTCGCCGTCTTTCGCCGCATCATCATTCCGCTCTCGGTGCCGGTCCTGGCATCGTTCGCCATCTTCCAATTCCTCTGGGTCTGGAACGACTACCTGGTGGCGACCACCTTCCTGGGGGGCACCCAGGATGTGCAGGTGCTCACCATCAAGCTCGTGAACCTCGCCGGCACTCGAGGGCAGGACTGGCAGCTGCTGACCGCCGGCGCCTTCGTCTCAATGATCATCCCGCTGATGGTGTTCTTCGCGCTGCAGCGGTACTTCGTCCGAGGGCTGCTGGCCGGCTCCGTCAAAGGCTGAGCCCCGGGATTTCCGCCGGTCCCGAGGCTAGTTGATCAGAGACTTCTCGGTGTCGGGGTCAAACAGGTAGAGGTGGTCGAGCGAGACCGCAAGAGGAATCTGCTCTCCCACCTGGACCTTCCGGTCCGACGGAAGGAGCGCCACGATCTCATTCCCTTCTGCTCGCAGGTGAATGAGCTCCTCGTTGCCCAGGTACTCGACCACGTCGACGGTCGCCGAGAAGGTGATGGCCTGGTTCCCGGTCCCGTTTGCTACCTCGAGGTGCTCCGGGCGGAAGCCGATGGTCAGGCTCGTGCCTGCTGGACGGTTGGCGGCCGTCTTGGCCGGCTCGCCGGAAAGGGTCAACTTCGACTGACCCATCATGAGTTCCTCGCCGGCCGCGGTGACCGTGACGAAGTTCATGGCGGGCGAGCCGATGAAGCCTGCGACGAACAGGTTGGCGGGATGCTTGTAGAGCTCCTCCGGCGTACCAGCCTGCTGCAGGAGCCCGTCCTTCATGAGCGCGATCCTATCGCCCATCGTCATCGCCTCGACCTGGTCGTGCGTGACGTACAGGATCGTCGTCCCCAGGCGGCGGTGGATGCGGGCGATCTCGGCGCGCGTCTGGACGCGCAGCTTCGCGTCCAGGTTGGAGAGCGGCTCATCCATCAGGAACGCTTTCGGTTCTCGCACGATCGCGCGCCCGAGGGCCACTCGCTGTCGCTGACCTCCGGAGAGCGCCTTGGGCTTCCGGTCCAGGTAGCGCTCGAGGCCCAGGATGCCCGCCGCCTCCCGGACGCGCGCATCGATGTCGGCCTTGGGCATCTTCCGCAGCTTCAGGCCGAAGGCGAGGTTGTCAAAGACTGACATGTGGGGGTAGAGAGCGTAGCTCTGGAAGACCATTGCAATGTCACGGTCCTTGGGGGGCACGTCGTTCACCACGCGGTCCCCGATCATGAGCTTGCCGTCGCTGATCGACTCCAGGCCGGCCACACAGCGCAAGGCGGTGGTCTTGCCGCAACCGGAGGGGCCCACGAGGACGAGGAACTCCCCGTCCGCGACCTCCAAGTTGAGGTCGTTAACCGCGATCACATCGCCGGGGAAGCGCTTGAACACGTGATCGAAGGTAACCGTCGCCACTACGGTGTTCCTCGTGCGAGGAGGCGTGGAGACACGGCGTGTCCCGAGAAGTGCCTGATTCTCTCCATCATAGTGAGCCGCCCAACGCGATGTCCATAAGCACCGCTCGATCCCGTTCGGCGTGGGTCTACCATCGCATCGAACATGCGATTTCAGATGCTGCCGCGCGAGGCAGGGCCCGACTTCCTGGACCTGCCGTGGGCCGAGCCGCTGGCGAGCTGGACCTCGCCGCGGATTGTGGAGGTCGCCCGTGGCATCAGCCGCCACGTGGTCCGCTTCGTGGACTATGACGGCGCCCTCTACGCGCTCAAGGAGCTTCCCACGCGCCTGGCGGAGCGCGAGTACCGCCTCCTGCGTGAGCTCGCGGCGGCGTCAGTTCCCGTGGTCGAGGTGGTCGGCGTGGTGAGTGAGCGCGGCGTTCCTGCCGCTGGGCCGCCGGCCGGGGAGCGGGTGCGTGAGCCGGATGAGCTGGGCGCGGTGCTGATCACCAGGCACCTCGAGTTCAGCCTCCCCTACCGCACCCTGTTCACGGTGCGAGGCGTCCGCGACCTCCACAATCGGCTGCTTGACGCCCTCGTCGAGCTGCTGGTCCGGCTGCACCTGGCCGGCTTCTTCTGGGGCGACTGCTCCCTCTCCAACGCCCTCTTCCGCCGCGACGCCGGGTCCCTGGCCGCCTACCTGGTCGACGCGGAGACCGGCGAGCTGCACCCATCCCTGTCGGACGGCCAGCGCGCCTACGACCTGGCGATCGCCGAGGAGCACGTTGCCGGCGAGCTGCTCGATGTCATGGCGGGGCTGGCGGACGATGGGGATCCTGCGGCTATCGGCATCGACGACCCACTGGCAGTCGCAGCCGAGCTCCGCCCTCGCTACGACCGACTCTGGAGCGAGCTGACGCGCGACGAGGTCTTCGGCCCGAACGAGCGCTACCGGATCGACGAGCGCCTGCGGCGCCTCAACGAGCTGGGCTTTGATGTCGAGGAGATCGAGCTGTTGACCGTCGAGGGTGGGTATCGGCTTCGGTTGCCCACGCGCGTCGTCGAGGCGGGGCACCATCGGCGCCGGCTGCTGATGCTGACCGGCCTCGACGTGGGCGAGAACCAGGCCCGCCGGCTGCTGAACGACGTTGCCCGCTTCCGCGCGGAGCGGGCGCAGGCCGAGGGGCGGACCCAGCCGGAGGCGGTGGTCGGCTACCGCTGGCGAGCAGAGGTGTTCGAGCCCGCGGTGGCGGTCATCCCGAGCGAGCTGCACGCCAAGCGCCAGCCGGCCGAGCTCTTCCACGAGCTGCTCGACCACCGTTGGTACCGGTCCGAGGCGGCTGGTCGCGATATCGGCATGGCCGATGCGGTGGCGAGCTTCATCGAGCAGGTGCTGCCCGAGATCCCCGACGAGCGGGCGACGATCGCGTCTCTCTCCTAGGGCGCGCTGCCGGCGCCCAACCCCAGGTCGGCGACGACCGACTCGCGCAGGACGCCGAGCGGCAGGGCGCCGTGGCCCAGCACCGCGTCATGGAAGCTCCGCACGTCGAACGCGGGGCCCTGCGCCGCCTCCGCCTCGCGACGCAGGGCACGGATCTCGAGCTGGCCAATCTTGTACGCCAGCGCCTGTCCGGGCCAGCCGATGTATCGGTCCACCTCGTTGGCGATGTTGTTGGCCGCCAGCGCGGTGTGGGCAGCCATGAACTCGATCGCCGCGGAACGCGACCAGGCGAGCGCGTGCATGCCGGTGTCGACCACCAGCCGGGATGCGCGCCAGGCGTCGTAGGAGAGCATCCCGATCCGGTCCAGGTCGCCGCTGTAGAGGCCCATCTCGTCGGCGAGGCGCTCCGTGTAGAGGGCCCAGCCCTCGACGAAGGCGGTCGTCTCGGCTTCGCGCCGGAAGGCGGGCAGCTGCTCGAGCTCCTGCGCGATCGCCACCTGGAGATGATGTCCCGGCACCGACTCGTGGAAGGCGAGCGCCTCGGCCTCGTAGCGCGGCCGCGTCGTCGGGGCGGAGGTGTTGATGTAGTACCGACCGGGGCGGCTGCGATCCGCGGGCGCCTCGCGGTAGTAGGCGATGGTCGAGTGCTGCTCCTCGTGGGCCAGCATGCGGGCCACCACGCATGCCGCCTGTGGCAGCCGTCCGAACCACGCCGGGATGGCCGCGTTGGCACGCGCCAGCGAGGCCTCGGCGACCGCCACGATCTCCTTCGCGGTTTGGAAATGAACCGATGGATTCCCCCGCAGCGCGGCCAGCGTCCCGGCCAGGTCGCCCGTCCCCAGCACACGTCCGCCCAGCTCGCTGATCTCGACATCGATCCGCGCGATCTCGGCCAGCCCGATCTCATGGATCTCCTGTGGGGTGCGCTCCGTGGTCGTGTGTGCTCGCGCCAGGCGCAGGTATGCCTCCACCCCGCCGGGGAGATGGCAGATCCCGACCTGCGCCTCGTCCCGGGCGCGCGGCAGCGCTTCGTCGGCGAGGAAGTGACGGTACCGGGCGAAGGCGGGGCGCAGCCCGTCTCGAACTGCGCCGGCCAGGCCGACCTCGAAGGCGCGCCAGGCCCCGTCGCTCCAGCCGGCGTGGTCCCGCTCCAGCGGCTCAAGCAGCGGCCAGTCGTCCAGCTGGCGCGCCAGGAGCTCGTCGAGCTGAGCGATCACGCGCCGCACGGAGCCAGCCACCGGGGCGCGGCCTTCCGCGAGGCCGCGGCGCAGCTGCGCCACCTGCTGGTCGACCCATGGCCCCATCGCCCACCAGCGCGAGAGCATCGCCTCTCCGTCGGCGGGGTCGCGCAGCGGTTGGAGCGATGGGATGTTCAGGAGCGAGCTCTGCGGGCCGTTCATCGCGTCCACCGTGTGGGCGAGCGCATCGGCCGCCAGGAAGGCGAGCCGGTCGTCGATGGCCTGGTCCAGCACCGCCCGCGTCAGCGCCGCCTCTGGATCGGCTTCGGACGGGAGCCCCGCGAGAGCGGCGCGGATCGCCTCGAACCGGGCTGCCGCGGCGGCCCGACCCTCAATCGAGTTGTCGCTCAGCCGATCCCCGTAGCGGTGGTCCCCGATCGCCGTCCCCTGCACGGGGTCGGCGGCCAGGCTGGCGTCCCAGTACTCGTCGGCCAGCCGATCGAGCTCGGCCGTCATGCGGTTGCCATCACCGCCCGCTCGGCAAGGGCGATCGGCAGCGTGCCGGCGCCGGTGATTGCATCGTGGAAGTCGCGCAGGGCGGAGACGTCGGCCAGGGTCGCGCCGCGCGCCGCGAGGAATCGGTCCCGGATGCGCAGGATCTCCAGGCACCCGGTCAGGTACGAGCTGGCCTGCGTCGGCCAGCTGCAGTATCGGGTCACCTCGGCGATCGCCGTCGGCTCGGTCATGGAGGAGTGCTCGAGCATGAAGCGCACCCCCTCCTCATGCGTCATCTCGCCCAGGTGCAGGCTGGTGTCGACCACGATCCGGGCCGCCCGGAAGAGGGTCGCCTCGTACTGGAACAGCACGTGGCGCGGATCGTCGTAGAAGCCGGCCTCGCGCATCATCCGCTCGGCGTACAGGGCCCAGCCTTCGGCGAAGTAGCTGGTGCCGAAGACCTGGCGCACCGGCGACGGGTTGAGCTTGGCCATGATCAGGTGCCAGTGGTGGCCCGGATAGGCCTCGTGCACCGACGTGGTCGGGATGCTCGGATACGAGTTCGACTCGAGCCGCTTGGCGATCTCCGCCTCGCTCGCCCCATCGGGCGGGAAGGGGACGAAGAAGTGGCCGCGCATCGAGTCCGAGAAGGGGGGAGGATCCTGGTACGAGGCCACCGCCAGCACCGGCCGCTGGAAGGGCGGGGACGGCTCGACGGCGCACTCCTCGCCGGGCGGGAAGCTGACCAGCCCGCGCTCATGCAGGAAGGCGCGCGCCCGCGCGGTCCACTCCTCGTAGCCGAGGCGCATTGCCTCCGGGTCGGCCGGGCGGTCGTGGTTCAGCTCGAGGACCAGCGCGTGCCAGTCCTCGTGGCCCGATATCTCACGGGCAGTGGCACGCATCTCGGCGCTGAGCGTCTCGATCTGGCTGCGGGCACGCTCGCGCAGGGCGCGGGCATCGGTGCCCAGCAGCTCGGCGTCGGCCAGCACCGCGTTGTAGCGCGCCTCGCCAAAGGCCCAGTCGCCTGTCGCGGTCGGCTCCATCGCCTCCAGGAAGTCGGCGTACGCCTCCAGCGCGTCACCCGCCTCAGCGCCGGCCTCGGCCAGCTCGGCCCGGTTGGCCGGCTCGACCTGGGCGGGAAGAAGCTCTCGGGTGTAGTGCGCCCCAGCGCGGGCCTGGTTGACGGCGCGCTTCAGGAGCAGGGCAGGCACCAGCTCCGCCCGCAGGTTGGCCTTCCCCGCCTCCAGCTGGGCGGGGATCCCGCGCAGGCGACGAATCGCGCTGCGGACGAGGTCGGGCTCAGGACGGAGCCGATGCAGGAAGAGGATGAAGACCCCCTCCAGGCCCGAGTTCATGTAGGCGTCCGGGCTGCGCCGCCAGCTCTCCCATTCGTCGTAGATGGCTCGCTCGGTGAGCTGCGCGACCAGCAGGTCGCGGTCAATCGCGTCGTCGAAGCTCAGCGTCACGCCGTCGACCGCCCGGAAGCGGGTCAGCCACGCGTCGTCCGAGGCACGGCGGCGCTCGAAGGCATCGGCCGAGAGGTCATCGAGCTGGTCGTCGTAGCGTGCCAGGCCCAGGGCGCTGGCCTGGACCGGGTGCTCGGCGTGGTATTCCGCCAGGAACTCGGCGGCGAGGTCGGAGAATGCGGACACGGCAGCCTCCAGGGCATCTTGAGTTGATTGTCAGCGCGGGGTCGGATCAGCGCGGGGTCGGGACGAGCAGGCGAAATCGTTCGGGGTTGGCCGCGGCAGCAACCTGGATCGCGTTCAGGGCGGCGCCCTTGCGAAGATTATCCGAACTGAGGAAGAGCGCGAAGCCCCGGGCGCGCCCCGGGATGGCTCGCAGCCGCCCGACCAGGACCGGGTCACGGCCTGCCGCGTCGAGCGGCATGGGGTGGCGTTCACTTCCGTCAACGGGCCGGTACTCCAGCCCGGGCGCCGCGCGCAGAGCGGCCTCCAGCTCTGCGGACGTGGTGGCGCGCTCGGTGCGCAGGTGGATCGCCACCGAGTGGCCGGTGTGCACCGCCACGCGAACCGTGGTGGCTGCCACGTCGAGGTCGGGCATCCCCAGGATCTTGCGCAGCTCGGCAATGACCTTTCGCTCCTCGCCGGACCAGCCCGTTTCGTCGAGCGTGTCGATCTGCGGCACCACGCTGTCGGCGATGCGGCCGTGGAAGGGAGAGGCATCGGCGCGCTGGGTGCCGCCCGCGGCGCGCTCCGCCTCGTAGGCGTCGAGGCCGGCGCGGCCGGCGCCGCTGACTGCCTGGTACGAGGCGAGATCGACCGCCTCGAGCCCGGCCACGTCCCGGATGGGAGCCAGCACGACGGCCGCCGCGGCGG
>JALYNS010000245.1 GCA_030773035.1 Chloroflexota bacterium | reverse complement strand
GGACCGCAGTGTTCGTCGCGCTGGCGGCGATCAGCGTCGCCGGGCTGATCTACTTCACGGGGCGATTCAGCACTGGGGCCTGGGCCTTCTGACCTGGCGCCGGGCACGAAAAGTCCCGAAGGAACCGCGGCGACCGTTGATGCAATCTCCAGGCGGCCAGCTGCCCCTCCGGGACGCCGGTAGCATGCCAGCCGTCGCCGTGGGCAGACAAGGGGAGTTATCCACCACTTCTCCGGCGCGCTCGAGAGTTATCCACACTCCGTCCAGAATCGGCGCCTAGCTGCCGATGGCGTGCGCCTGGAGACCGGGCAGCGCGTCCACTGACTCGGGGCGCGCGAGCGGGAGCCACGCGGCAAGGTGACCGTCGGGGCGGATCAGGAAGGCGCCCGGCCCGGCTCCGCCGTAGGCGCGGCGGATCTCGCCGCTCGCATCGCCCAGCACGGTGACCCCCTTCAGCGATCCGGGCGGCCCGACTGCCACGACATCGCACGGTGCCGGCCAGGAGAGTCGGGACGCACGGATCGCGGCGCTCGCCCCGTCGCTGGCGGCATCGAGCACGAGGAGGGCCACGAATCGGGTCCCGATCACGTCGCGAAGGCGCCTGACCGCGCGGCCCGGCTCCAGCGAGCGGCAGGTGGCGTCGGGGACGACGGCGCCCAGCGGCGGAAGGCGTGAGTCGCCGGCACCACGCGCCACGATCGGAGACTCGGCGTAGCTGAACGGCTGCGCCAGGCGGCCGGAGTTGACCATGCGCCGCAGGCGCGGGAGGCGGAGGCTGCCGCGCAGGATGGCGTTGCGCACCCGCCGGCGCAGCGGGCCGCGGGGAACCATGAACCGCATCGTGGCATCGGTGACCGCCAGGTTCTCTGCGGCCGCCGCTCGCCGCTCGAGGTGATAGGTCTCGAGCAGCCGCTCCGGGGCGTGGCCGGCCAGGACCGACGCGAGCTTCCAGGCAAGGTTCTCGGCGTCGGCCACGCCGGAGTTCAATCCGCGCGCGCCGAACGGGCTGAACAGGTGCGCCGCGTCGCCGGCCAGCAGCACCCGCCCGCTGCGGAAGCGCTCCACCAGCCGCTGGTGGAATCGATACGGCGTGAGCCACAGCAGCTCGTAGGCGGTCGACGCCCCGATCACCGCCCGGATGCGCCGATCCAGCCCGCCGTTGGCCCGCTCGGCGTCGACATCGGTCCCCGACGGAACCTGCCAGTCGATGCGCCAGGTGTCGTCCGGCTGAGGATGGATGAGGACCTGGCGTCCCGGGTTCCAGGGAGGATCGAAGAAGAAGCGTCGTTCGTGGGGAAAAGGCAGGCGAGCGTGGATGTCGCAGATCAGGAACAGGTCGGCGTGCGAATGACCTGGGAATCCCATGCCGAGGAGGCGGCGCACGCCAGAGTGGGCACCATCGGCTCCGACCAGGTAGCGCACACGCACGGCGCTCTGGCCCGATGGCGTCTCGCAGTGCAGCGTGACGCCATCCCCGTCCTGCGACAGGCCAACCAGTCGGTGGCTCCAGCGCAGGTCGACCTCGGGGAGGTCGGCGAGGCGCCCGAGCAGCATCGCCTCGACCTCGGTCTGGTTGATGTTGACGAAGGGCGGAAAGTGGTCGCCGGCGTGGCTCGGCAGGCGGGTCTGGAACAGCTCGCGACCGCGAAAGTAGGTGCGCCCCACGTTCCACTGCACGCCGCGCTCGGCGACCTGCTCCCCGATCCCCAGCCGCGCCCAGATCTCGAGCGTCTCGCGCTGCATGCAGAGCGCCTTGCTCCCCTCGCCCGCGTGCCCCGGCTGCTGCTCCAGCAGGATGACGTCGACGCCGTGCTGCGCCAGTCGCCCGGCCAGGGTCATGCCAATCGGCCCGGCGCCGACGACGGCGACCTGGGCGTCGAAAGGCTGCGCCAGTCCCTGGGGCACGTCGCCGATTCTAGGCATCGCTGTGCGATCATGCGATCGTGCTCGCCGGCCATTACAGCGCAGCGTTCCTCGCCAAGGCTGCGGCTCCACGCACGCCGTTGTGGCTCCTGGCCCTCGCCGCACAAC
>JALYNS010000244.1 GCA_030773035.1 Chloroflexota bacterium | reverse complement strand
AGCCAGCGCCCCGTCGAAGATCGGCATCACGAAGCGCGGATCAACCGCGTTCATGACCAGGTCGACCCGATGCCGCCGCGCCAGCTCGGCCACCGCACCCGCGTCCCGCGCATCGATCTGCTCGACCGGGAAGCGGTCACCGCCGCCGACCTCGGCCGCCAGTGCCCCGGCGCGACCAATGTCGTAGTCGGCCAGCACCATCGCCTCGCACCACTCGCGATCCGCGGCCATCCGGGCGATCGCCTCGCCCACCGTTCCGACCCCCACCAACAGGACTCGCATCGATGCTCTCCTTATCCGAAGATCTGACGCAGCGCGAACGCCACGTTCGCGGGCCGCTCTGCCAGGCGGCGCATGTACCACGGATACCAGGCCTCACCGTAGGCGATCAGGGTCAGCACGCGGTAGCCCTCGGCCGCCAAGCGCCGCTGCTCGGCGGCGCGGATGCCGTACAGCATCTCGACCTCGAAGCTGTCGCGTGACATGCCGGCGCCCGCAGCGTACTCGGCGACCCGCTCGATGAGCGCGGTGTCATGGGTCCCCAGCCCAAGCCGCAGCTCACCGCGGGCGGCATGGGGCAGCATCAGCACACAGAGAGCCTGGTAGGCGGCGCTCACCTCGTGTCGGCGGCGGAAGGCGAGCTCGGCCGGTTCGTCGTAGGCGCCTTTCACGAGCCTGATCGCCGGTTTGAGCGGCAGCAGGGCGTTGACATCGGCCGGGGTGCGGCGCAGGTAGGCCTGCAGGCAGATGCCGGCATTGGGGTGTGTCTCCTTCAGGGACCGATACAGGTCGAGCGTGGCATCGGTGTAGGCGCTGCCCTCCATGTCCAGCCACAGCAACCGGTCGCTGTCGGCGGCGTGGCGTGCCAGGTCTGCCAGGTGCCCGAGGCAGGCAGCCTGGTCGAGGTCCAACCCGAGCTGGGTCGGCTTGATGCTCAGCTCGGCATCCAGGCCTCGGGCTGCGATCTTGTCCAGCAGGTCGTGGTAGTGATCGGCGACCGCCTGCGCGTCACCGAGATCGTCCAGGTTCTCCCCCAGGTGAGTGAAAAGGATCCCGATCCCATCCGGCCGGAACGCCTCGGCGGCGTCGAGCGCCGCTTCCATCGTCTCGCCGGGCATGAAACGGCGCGTGGCGCGGCGTACGAACCAGAGTCGCGGCAGCCAGCGATTCAGGAAGCGGCTGCGGGCCATCCAGAGGAGCACGTGGCGCATGGCGCCGATGATGGCACGCCATCGCGAGACCGATCGGTATCCTCAGCGCGGGCCGTTAGCTCAGGGGTTAGAGCAGGGGACTTTTAATCCTCGTGTCGTGGGTTCGAATCCCACACGGCCCTCAACCCCGACCTCGCGCGCCACATGCCGCGCGCGGACTGGCCCATCTCGCGAATGGCTGGGCCCAGGTTGCGCATGCTGATCGGCTGGGTGACGGGGCGCAGGCGCACGTCGATGAGCGAGGCGGCGCCGACGCCAAGCGCCAGGCCGTTGAGCCAGATCACCGGCAGGGCGAGGGCACAGGCAAGCGGGACGGCGACAGGCCGTCCGGCGCGCGCTCCCCACCACAGCAGCGCGACGGCCAGCGGCAGGCGGACTGCGAGCGGCACCGGCAACGATTGGGCGTAGCCGTCCACCGGTCTCCCGAACACGACGTTGGTGGTCCACTCCCGCCACATCTCCGGCGCCGCGACCCACGACATCCCGGCGAGGGTGAAGGTCAGGCCGACCGCAACCGCGGTCGCCCGCCACTCGCGTCGGAAGGGATGCCACAGCAGTCCGATCACCGGAGTCAGCTTGGTGAGGCCCACCACCGGCCAGACCGCCGGCCGCTCGATGGCGATCACGACGGCGTAGGCCAGGAGCAGGTTGATGTTGCCGGCCCAGTTGTCCGCCGCCGCGATCCAGACGAGGAGCGGCAGGAGCCAGTAGAGCCGGTCTGGGACGCGGCGCAGCAGCGAGATGGCGGTCGCCGTCAGGACCGCCGCCCAGCCAAAGGCGAAGACGGGCCACGGCAGGCGACCGAGGGGTGCCAAAAGCTGGAGGAACGGTGGCGGGTAGAGGAACGAGCCGATATCGCCGACCCGGGCGCCGGCATATGGGTGCGGCGAGCTGAGGGCGACCCAGTAGGCATGGCTGTCCCAGGCCAGATACGGAACCGTCAGCGAGGACGAGACCGCCGAAACCGCGAGGTGGCTCGCCACCAGGCCCACCACCAGCCATGGGAAGGCAGCCTTCGCCAACGGCCAGAGACCTCCTCCGGCTGGCGTCCCGGCCGCTCGGGAAAGCGCGCCGTCCCTCCTCATGTGTAGATCGTAGCCGCCAGTGCAAGGGGTCCGGTAGGTGAGGCACCTGGGCTGGTGCGGTCTGCCAGACTGACCCGGCCCGCATGAGGTGCCCGCCCGATGCACGAGCGGCTCAACTGGATCGATTGGCTCAAGGTCACTTTCGTATTCGGCGCCTTCGTCTTCCATGTTGCGCAACCCTTCGTCCTCAGCCCGTGGCTGATCAGCAACACCGAGAAGAGCGTGGCGTTGAGCCTCTATTCCGGCTTCGGCTACCTGTTCGGGATGCCCCTCATGTTCCTGCTGGCCGGCGCCACCACGTGGCTGGCCACCGAACGCACCGGGGTGGCCGGCCACGCAGCGGTGCGGATCCGAAGGCTGTTCGTGCCACTGCTGCTGGGGCTGATCATCCTCTCCCCTCTCCAGGCCTGGATCTCGACGCTTGCAGGCGGGCATCTCGAGGATCCGGGCGCCTTCCTGGCTCGCTACCTGGGGTCGATGCGGCTGCCGCTGAGCCTGACCTGGTTCGGCGACTATGGCTATCACCTCTGGTTCCTCGCCTTCCTCTTCTTCGACGTCCTGCTGGTGCTTCCGCTGCTGCCTCGGCTGCGCGCCGCACGCGACGCGGGAACCCTGTCGATCGGAGCGTTCGCTGGGTGGCCCGTCGGACTGGCGGCAATCTTCGCGGCGCTCCTGCTGCCGCAGCTGATCCTGCGGCCGCTCTTCCCCGTCTATCGCGATTGGGCGGACTTCATCCTCTGGCTCGGCTACTTCGGCATCGGGGTGCTGGCCATGGCCGATCGGGGGCTGCTGGCGGCGCTGGTCGCCCGCCGACGGCGATTCCTGTGGCTGTTGCCCGCGGCGGCGATCGCGCTGATCCCGATCCTGCCGTTCGGCTCGCCGCTCGACCTGGAGCACGCGCCGGGGTTTGGCCCGATCGGCCTCGCCTACATCGCCTGGCGCACGGCGCTCTCCTGGCTCATGGTCGTCTCGCTGATCGGCTTCGCCAGCATCTACCTTGGCGCGCGACCCCGATTCCTGGCGTGGGCCAGTGGCCTGGTCCTCCCCTTCTACGTCCTGCATCACCCCGTGGTGGTCATAGTCGCCGCGCTGGTGGTGGGGCTGGGGATCGGCATGTGGGCCAAGTTCGGCCTGATCCTGCTGGTCTCGTTGACCGTCACGCTGCTCCTCTGCGCGGCTGTAATCCGGGGGCCGGCCGCGCTCGCTCGCCGATTCACTCCACTGCGCCCGGCCGCGGAACCCGCCGCAGAGCGGCGATGAGCACCGCCGTCGCAGGGGAGCCGCTGCTGTCATCCGCCGAGCAGCGGCCGCGCAACCTTCTCGAGCTGGTGCGGCGCAGCGCTCGCCGCTGGCCCACGCACGAGGCGCTCCGCTGGCGCCCGGCGACCGCGGCAGGGCAGGCAGCGGCCTCCGGTTGGACGAGCTGGAGCTATGCCGAGCTGTGGGAGCAGGTGCGGTCGGTCTCGCTCGCGCTTGGTGGGCTTGGGTTGAAGGAGGGGGATCGGGTCGTGATCCTGAGCCGGTCCCGCCCTGAGTGGCTGGTCGCCGACCTGGCCAGCCTGGCACTCGGTGCTGTCACCTGCCCGATCCAGCCCAGCGAGCCACCGGCTCGCATCGCCGCGCAGCTGCGGCACCTGGCCCCGCGCCTCCTCATCGTCGAAAACGAGCACCTGCTGCATCGACTTCGGCGAGGCACGGAGTCCTCCTTCGAGGTGCCGATGGTGGGGATCGAACCGCTGGGGGGAGGGGAGGGCGCCGATCGGACCCTGTTCGCGCTTGCCGCGACGGCCGACAGCGCCCCTGACGCCGACGAGCGCTGGGAGTCCGCGGCCATCGCCATCGAGCCGAGCCGCCTGGCCACCATCGTGCACACCATGGCCGAGGACGGAGAGCCTCGCGGCGCGATGCTGACCCACGGGAACGTGGTCCACAGCGCGCTCGCCGCGACACAGGCGATCCCGATCTCGCCGGCCGACGTCATCCTCTCGGTCCTGCCGTTGAGCCACATGTTCGAGCGCGGCGCCAACGTGCTCGCGTGCCTGACCGTGGGTGCGACGGTCGTCTTCGCCGATCGTGCGATGGAGCGCTGGGCCGCCGACCTGAGAGAGGTGCGGCCGACGGTGATGTGCTGCGTCCCGCTCTTCTTCGACCAGCTCGACCGACGGATCCGCGAGCAGGTCGCCGGGCGGCCGGCCTACGCCCGGGCGCTCTTCGCCTGGGCAGCGCGCGTCGGCCGGCGCTGGGAAGAGCTGCGCATTGCCGGTCGCGAGCCTCCACCCGGCCTCCGCCTGCAGAGGCTCGTGGCGCGCTGGGCGGTCATGTCACGCATTCGGCATGGGCTCGGCGGCCGGCTACGATTCTTCGTCTCCGGAGGTGCCCCGTTGCGCCCCGAGACGGGCCGCTTCCTGGAGAGCGTCGGCATCCCCGTCCTGGAGGGTTACGGCCTGACCGAGACCGCGCCGCTGCTCACCGTGAACCGACTCGGGTCGCATCGCTACGGCACCGTCGGCGAGCCGGTGGCCGAGACGGAGATTCGGATCGCACCCGACACGGACGAGGTGCTGGCCCGCGGCCCCCAGGTGATGCGCGGCTACCTCGACCTGCCCGCGCTCAGCGCGCGGATGATCGATCCGGATGGCTGGTTCCACACGGGTGATCGCGGAGCCCTGGACGGGTCCGGTCGCCTCCGCATCACGGGCCGCATCAAGGACCTGATCGTGCTGGCCACCGGCAAGAAGGTGGCGCCCGCGGCGATCGAGGAGACGCTCATCACCTCCGAGCTGATCGTGCAGGCGGTGGTAGTCGGCGAGGGCCGGGAGGCGGTCGGGGTCCTGATCGTGCCGGCCGAAGGCGCCGATGTCGCGCAGCTGCATCGGGAGGTTGAGCGCCTGACCTCGGACCTTGCGGCCTACGAGCGGCCGCGTCGCGTCGCGAACCTACCTCGGCCGTTGGCCGAGGCGAGCGGCGAGCTGACGGCCGACGGCGCGCCGAGGCGCGACGCCGTCATCGCCCACTTCCCGGACGAGGCGGGCCTGCTCTTCGGCCCGGTGTAGCCCGTGGGGGATCTCGATCAGCCGGGGTCCACAGGCGCGGCTACCTGGATCTCGTCGTCGCAGCGCTGGTCCGATACCAGCCCTCGGCAAACCTCGAGGGCCGCCCTGGCGGGCGGCCCTCGATCCATTCGGGTAGCCGAACAGCCTCAGCTGCCCGGCACGTACATCAGCAGCAGCTGGCCGTCTTCGCGACGGGCCGTGGTCGTCAGCACCGTCGGCGGGAGCGGCCATGGCACGGTGTACGTCGTGCCGGGCACCGTCGGGTCCGGCAACGAGAGATTCACGTGGGACTGGACGTCCAGCGCCCACCAGCCGGCCCCGAGCCACTTCGACATGTCGACGATGCCGCTCGTCTCGGCCGTCGCGAACTGGGTAGCAGAAGCAATCTCGGTCCAGCTACCCATCGAGTACTGCCAGATGTCGTTGTCGAGGCTGCCAGCCACCGCAGTGCCATTGTCCTCCTGGACCATGATGCTGCGGCGCCCGACTGCGATGTTGTCGGGGTTGACGAAGCCGACGTCCGCGCTGTCCGCGAAGATGCGGAACGAGTCGACCACGCGCGGGTCGTTCTTGTTCAGCACCATCTTGAAGATGCGGCCGTTCGAGTTCGTGCCGCCCGAGCCGAGACGCAGCAGCCGACCAGTCAGCGGATCCTCCGCCAGCCGGGTCGTTCCCGTGTCGGCAAAGTAGACGGTACGGGGACTGTCCGGATCGTAGGCGATGTCCTCGACCCGCACGAACTGGAAGACATTGTTGAAGTTGGACCACGCCTCGAGCCGGCCCTGGGGCTCGCCACCCGGGCTGGTGCCACGGGCGATGTCATCGGGCACCTGGATGAAGCGCCCCTTGAAGGTCTCCCCCGCCGAGATGTCGAGGTAGTCGTTTGCTCCGTTCCACGGGTTGTACGGGTCGACCGCGACGCCGTTCGCCCTGGTGACCTGGAAGGCCCACAGGTGGCCGGTGTCGTTCAACACGTTGCTCGCGTTGTTGGCGAGGTACATGTACAGCTGTGAGCTGGGCGCAGTGAACGTGTCGTCTCCGGACAGGAAGGCCAGCCTGTTGTTCCAGCCGCCAGGAATGAGAACCTGGTTCTCGTGGTTGTGGCGGCCCATGCCAGCGATCGGAGTGATCGCGCCCGTAACCGTGTCAAGCGCAACCGTGTAGCCGGCCTGTCTGAGGTTGTTGGCCCCGTAGAAGGGGTCCGCAGGGTAGGTTGCGCCGCCCGGGACGACGAGCGGGTCGTTCGACTCCTCGTTGGTAAAGAGCATCGGGTGGCTGAAACCGTTGCCAATGACAACGGTCGACGAGCAGAACCGGATGAACCCGGCGCTCGCCGGAAGCGCGACCCCGCCATCGATGATCGTCTTCGTCGCCAGGTCGAGGCGAACACGCGACACCGACGAGTTCTGGAAATCTGCAAAGCCGTTGACCACTGGGAACGGCACCATCGACTGTTCGTGGTTGACGTATAGGTCCACGTAGGTCGGGTTCGCACCCGGGCCGGGGACCACGCCGATGCCGTCCGGGATCCCTTCAAATGTGCCACCGAAGAACGGGTCACCCGAGTTGATCAGCGGAACGAACAGGATGGCAGGGTTCGGACTTGAGACGTATGACGGGGTGACGCCGCCGGTGGACGCCGGTAGGGCGACCACCAAGGTTGCGGCGATCGCAAGGGCGCGGACTCCCATGCGACGCTTCCTGGGGCTGGTTGATGCAGCCATCGAGACTCCTCCTGCTGCGATGCTGGCGGATGGACATCCGCGCGCCGAGGCGCGAAATTCGACCGCTGGCGTTGGGTCCCCATAGTGCGCCGACGGCACACATAGCGGCAAGTTCCGCGACCCGCGACCGGTGCGTGGAAGCACCGCCTTCCGGAGGCTCGCAAGCGACGGCTCGACGGCAACCTCCACCGCTGTGCCAAGGATCGCCAACAGGTAGCGCACCCAATCGGCAGCGACCGCAGCCAATCGCCCGACGGTGCCCCACCAGGCGAGTCTCCGCCTTGATCCAGCGTTGATCTTTGGCTGCTACGGTGCCCCACATGGAGAAGCAGCGCGTGCTGTTCGTCTGCACCCACAACAGCGCCCGATCGCACATGGCCGAGGCCATGCTCCGCGAATGGGGCGGCGATACGTTCGAAGCATTCAGCGCTGGCACTGAGGCGACCGGCATAAGGCCGGAGACGATCCAGGTCATGGAAGAGATCGGCATGAGTCTCGACGGCCATCGGAGCAAGACGATCGACGAGTTTCACGGCCAGGCGTTCGAGTGGTTCATCACCGTCTGCGACGAGGCCCAGAAGAACTGCCCCGTACTTCCGGGCGCAGAGCGCGTCGGCCACTGGTCGGTTGAGGACCCATCGCTCGCCGAGGGCACGCCCGAGGAGCGCCTCGCTGTCTTTCGCCAAGTCCGCGACCGCATCCGCAACCGCCTGCGACTGTTCATTCTGGCGGCAGGACGTGATGACCTCCCCGCTCCTCCGCCGATGGAGATCAGCACGCAAGGCTAGAACCCCTCGTACTCAAACTGATGCACTGCCGATTTCACATCGCCTTGACCTGCCGATGAGGATCGGTTAAGGCCCGCCGGCGATCCTTGGACTAAACCGATGCGCAGAATTGGAGGATTCCCCTTGACCTCATCCCCTCGAAGCCGGCCTGCCCTGGCCGGGATGCTCGCCGCGGCACTCCTGCTGGCCGCCTGCTCGAGCGGCTCGCCGAGCGCGTCCGACGGTGGCGACCTGACAGGCTCGGTGTTTGTCTCCGGATCGTCGACGGTCGAGCCCATCTCCCTTGCCGTCGCCGAGGACTTCGCGGCGCAGCAGCCGGAGGTTGACATCTCGGTGGAGGGTCCCGGCACGAGTGACGGCTTCGCCCTCTTCTGCGCCGGCGAGAGCGACGTATCAGACGCCTCGCGGGCCATCAAGCAGGCAGAGATCGACACCTGTGCCGAGAACGATATCGAGTTCATCGAGCTGTACATCGCCATCGATGGCCTCTCCGTGCTCACGTCGGTCCATAACGACGCCGTCGAGTGCCTGAGCTTCACCGATCTGTGGGCGTTGCTCGGTCCGGACGCGGCGGGCAACGGCAGCAACTGGTCCGACGCCGACCAGCTCGCAGCGGAGACCTTTGACGCAACCAGCGGCGAATTCGGTGAGATCCACGCGCCGTACCCGGATGCGCCGATCAACATCACCGCGCCAGGTGAGGAGTCGGGCACATTCGATTCCTTCATCGAGATCGTCCTCAACCCGGTGGGGGGAGCGCTTGCCGTCGAGGAGATCACGAGCACCCCGAACTACCAGGCGTCGGGTGACGACAACGTCATCATCCAGGGGCTTACCGGGACAGCAGATTCACCGGACACCCTCGGATGGGTCGGCTACGCCTACTACGAGGAGAACACCGACGTCGTGAAGGCGCTCGAGGTCGACAAGGGCGACGGCTGCGTGGCCCCGACCGTGGACACGATCGCCTCCGGGGAGTACCCGATCGCCCGCCCCCTCTACTTCTATGTGAACGCTGCGGGGGCGGAGGAGAACGCGGCACTGGCCGCCTTCGTCGACTTCTACCTGTCCGACGCCGGGCGAGCGTCCATCGCCGAGGTCGGCTACGTCGACATCCCGGACGAGGAGTGGCAGGCAACGCTCGACACCTGGGAGAGCCGCACGACCGGCACCCAGGTCGGCGGGTAGGCCTCACGGGTTCAACGGAGCCGGGTGCGGCGTCAAACGCCCGCCCGGCTTCCGCTTCCATCTTCAGCGATTAGAGTGTGAGCTGATGGCCTCGACATCAACCCCGCCGACGCTGACCATCTCCGACCTGCGGGGCACTCCCGGCCGGCGCCGCAGCGAACGAGTGATGCGGCTCATCTTCCTGGCGGCGGCCACCGCCTCCCTCATCCTCACCGGCCTCATCGCGGTCGCCCTCGCTGGTGAGGCCTGGAACTTCATCAGCCAGGTCGACATGTCCACGCTCTTCGCGGGCGGCTGGTTCCCGCGTCGGGGCATGTATGGCATCCCGACGATCCTTTTTGGCACGCTGCTGATCGCAGGCATCGGGATGCTGATCGCGATCCCGCTTGGGCTCGGGGCCGCCATCTACCTGGCCGAGTACGCCAGCCGTCGAGCGAGGGCGTTCCTCAAGCCGGTCCTGGAGATGCTCGCCGCCGTGCCCAGCATCGTGCTCGGCTACTTCGCGCTGCAGTGGATCAGTCCGAACGTGGTCCAGGCAGTCTGTCCTGGTGGGGCGTCGGTCTTCAACATGGCGGCAGCCGGGATCGCGGTGGGAATCCTCGTGACGCCGCTGATCGCGTCGATCGCCGAGGACTCGATGTACGCCGTGCCGGCCTCGCTGCGTGAGGCGTCCTATGGCCTCGGCGCGAGGAAGCGGTCAACCAGCATTCGCGTCGTCGTGCCGGCCGCGGTATCGGGGATCGTGGCCGCATTGATCATCGGGTTCTCCCGGGCCATCGGTGAGACGATGATCGTGGCCATCGCGGCGGGCGGCACAGGTGGCTCGCTCTTCAGCCTGAATCCGTGCGGGCAGGGCCAGACCATGACCGCCGCCATGACTGCCCTCGCGACCGGTTCCGACCAGGTCCGCGGGGCTGATCTCGCTTACCCGAGCCTCTTCTTCGTCGGCTTGCTGCTGTTCGCGATGACGTTCGCGCTGAACGTGATCAGCGAGCGCTTCGTTCGGCGCGTGCGGGTGTCGTACTGATGGCGAGCGTCGGATCCGCTGCCTCGGTCTCCGCCGAGGCGGTGCGGCGGGGGATCAGCGGTCGTCGGATCGACGTCGCGGGTCGTCTCTTCGAGTGGTCGCTGCTGCTGGCGCTGCTCGTATCCCTCGCCGTCCTGCTGGCCCTCCTCACCGATGTCCTTGGCCGCGGCCTGGGCGTGTTTGTCGAGCGCGGCCTTGGTTTCGTGACCGCTCCACTGTCAAGCGATCCAGGGAAGGCCGGCATCGGCCAGGGTCTGTTCGGGTCGCTGATGCTGATGGTGATCGTGGCGGCGGTCGCGTTTCCGGTGGGGATCGGCGCCGCGATCTATCTCGAGGAGTACGCGCGCGACACTGCACTCACTCGCTTCTTCACCGCCAACGTCCGCAACCTCGCGGGCGTGCCCTCGATCGTGTATGGCCTTCTCGGCCTCGCGGTCTTCGTTATCGCGCTCCGTCCGCTGACCGGGCCGGACGTGCAGGGACGCAGCATCCTGTCCGGCGGGCTGACGCTGGGCATCGTCGTGCTGCCGATCGTGATCATCACCGCCTCGGAGGCGTTGCGAGCCGTCCCGCGCGGCATCCGCGAGGCGGCCTTCGGCGTCGGTGCCACTCGCTGGCAGGTGGTGCGCAGCCACGTCATCCCCTACGCCGCGCCGGGCATCCTGACCGGCACCATCCTCGCCATGGCACGGGCCTTCGGCGAGACGGCGCCGCTTATCATGGTGGGCGGCGCGGTCAGCTTCCTGAGCACGGGGGACCGCGGCATCCTCGAGACGCTTCAGGGCAAGTACACGACGCTGCCCACCTCGATCTACCAGTGGGTCCAGGAGCCGCGGCGTGCGTTCGTCGAGCTCACCGCCGCGGGAATCCTGGCCCTGCTCGTCACGATTCTGCTCGTCAACGGACTGGCGATCGTCCTGAGAAACCGATATGCGCGAAGGTGGTAGGCAGTTGACGCTCGACACCGAGACGAGGCCGGGCGCGCAGGAGACAGAGCCGCACCGAGGACCCACAATACGCGTCATGACTCGAGCCCACGAGATCCGCGACGAGGAGGTCCTCGCGACCACGGCCGCTCCGCCGATCATCGAATTCGCGGGTGACGATGTGGTGTTCCGGCTCGAGTCACTCTCGTGTTTCTACGGGGCGTTTCGGGCCGTGCGCGACATCTCGCTCTCCGTACCCAGGAACCGAATCACCGCCATCATCGGTCCATCGGGCTGTGGCAAGACCACCCTCCTGCGCGCGTTCAACAGGATGAACGACCTTGTGGACGGCGCCCATATCCAGGGTCGCATCCTGTACCACGGGGTCGACCTGTACGCGCCCGGAGTCGACCCGGTCGAGGTGCGTCGCCGGATCGGGATGGTCTTCCAGAAGCCCAACCCCTTCCCCAAGTCGATCTATGACAACGTTGCGTTTGGTCCGCGGGTCGGCGGCTTCCGCGGTGATATGGACGAGCTGGTCGAGGAGTCACTGCGGAGGGCTGCCCTCTGGGACGAGGTCAAGGACAAGCTGAAGAGCCCGGGAACCTCGCTCTCTGGTGGACAGCAGCAGCGCCTCTGCATCGCGCGTGCCATTGCGGTCGAGCCCGATGTGATCCTGATGGATGAGCCGTGCAGCGCCCTCGACCCGGTCGCGACCCTCCGCATTGAGGAGCTGATGCACGACCTGAAGCAGAACTACACGATCGTGATCGTGACCCACAACATGCAGCAGGCCGCCCGGGCCAGCGACGTGACTGCTTTCCTGACGATGGGAGACGATCGGGCCGGCTACCTCGTCGAGATGGACTCCACCGATCAGATCTTCACGCGGCCTGCGCACAAGCTCACCGAGGATTACATCACCGGCCGGTTCGGCTAGGAGACTGCAGATGGAGGAGCGCAACGAGCTGGCCGAGGGGAGCCCGGGCCACGGGCACGAGAGCCTCCGCCCGACCTTCGAGCAGGGGCTGGCCACCCTCAAGGACAACGTCCTGCGGCTCGGTGCCCTGGTGGAGCGCGCCGTCGAGCAGGCCGCCCAGGCACTTGTCGAGCGGGACGTCGAGCTGGCCGACCAGGTCCGCTGGGAGGACGCTGCGGTCAACGAGCTGCAGCGCTCCATCAACCAGGAGATCGCCGCCATCATCGCGCGGCAGGGCCCGGTCGCCCGCGATGTGCGGGAGCTGCTCGCCCTCTATCACGCGGCGGCGGAGCTGGAGCGGATGGGCGATTACGCGACCAGCATCGCCAAGCTGGCCCAGCAGCTGGCCGCGGAGCCGGAGCAGCCCATCTTTCGCCAGATCCCGGAGATGGAGCAGCTCTGCCGCTCGCAGCTGCGCGCCGCCATGCGCGCGCTGGTTGACGTGAGCGAGCAGCAGGCGCGCGAGGTGTGCGCTGGCGACGACGAGCTCGACCACCTGTACCACAG
>JALYNS010000243.1 GCA_030773035.1 Chloroflexota bacterium | reverse complement strand
GTCGTGAAGCACGACGGCGAGTACTTCACCCTCGAGTCGGCCAAGCTCTACACCCGCCCGGAGCAGCCCGTCCCGATCTACGTCGCCACGGCGGGGCCCTACAACGCCAGGCGAACCGGGCGCCACGCCGACGGCATGATCACGGTCGGGGCGGCCGACGAGAAGATCCACATGCTCTGGGAGAAGTTCGCCGAGGGCGCGGTGGCCGAGGGCAAGGACCCATCGCGCATGCCGAAGCTGCTCCAGGTCCACGTCTCGTGGGCGGCGACACGCGAGGTGGCGGAGGCGAACGCCATTCGTGAGTGGCCGAATGGCGGCATGGCCTTCCCCAAGCAGGACATCCGCAACCCCGAGGACTTCGCCAACATGGCGAAGCTGGTGCGCCCCGAGCACTTCACCAACCGGGTCCTCATCTCGGCCGATCTCGACGAGCACGCGGCCCAGATCCAGAAGGTCGTGGACATGGGCTTCGACGAGGTCCACCTGCACAATGTCGGCCGAAACCAGGCCGAGTTCATCGCCGCCTTCGGCGAGAAGGTGCTGCCGCAGCTCCGACTGGGCTAGGTCGCTCGCCCCTATTCGACGGACTCCCAGATCGACGCGATCCCCTGCCCCACGCCGATGCACATGGTGGCGAGGCCGTGCCGCGCGCCTCGCCGTCGCATCTCGTGCAGCAGAGTCGCCACCAGCCGCGCGCCCGAGGCGCCGAGCGGGTGCCCGATTGCGATCGCCCCGCCGTTGACGTTCACCTTCTCGGGGTCGAGCCCCAGCTCCCGCATGACGGGCAGCGCCTGTGCCGCGAAGGCCTCGTTCAGCTCGACCAGGTCCATCTCGGCGACCGAGAGTCCGGCCCGCTCCAGCGCCTTGCGTGAGGCGGGGATCGGGCCGAGGCCCATGGTGGCGGGGTCCACGCCCGCGACCGCGCTTGAGAGCAGGCGCGCCATCGGGCGCAGTCCGAGCTCAGCGGCTCGTGCCTCTGAAGTGACGAGCAGCGCAGCGGCGCCGTCGTTGATCCCGCTGCTGTTGCCCGCCGTGACCGAGCCTGAGAGGTCCCGCTTGAAGGCGGGCTTCAGGCCTGCGAGCTGCTCGAGCGTGGTGTTCGGGCGCGGATGCTCGTCCTGGTCAAAGGGGGTCGTGGCTCCGCGACCGGAGGGCACCTCGATCGGGACGATCTCGTCGGTGAAGCGGCCGGCCGCGTCGGCCGCGGCCCATCGGTGCTGGGATTCGAGGGCGAATCCGTCCTGGTCCTCACGGCTCACGCCGCATTGCTCGACCACGTTCTCGGCCGTCTCGCCCATCGAGTACGGGTAGTACGCATCAGCGAGCCGGGGGTTCGCGAAGCGCCAGCCGAGAGTCGTGTCGTAGAGCGTCTGCTCGCCGCGCGGGAAGGCGGCGGAGGCCTTGGCCACGACGAAGGGGGCACGCGTCATGGACTCCACGCCACCCGCAACGAACAGGTCGCCATCGCCCGCGATCACCGCGTGGGCCGCGCCGATCACGGCCTGCATCCCGGAGCCGCACAGCCGGTTGACGGTCTGACCACCGACGCTGACCGGCATCCCGGCCAGCAGGGCGGCCATGCGGCCGACGTTGCGGTTGTCCTCGCCGGCCTGGTTCGCAGCCCCCAGGATCACGTCGTCGACGGCGGCCGCATCGACGCCGGTGCGATCGAGCAGGGCGCGAATGACGTGCGCGCCAAGGTCATCCGGACGAACCTCGGCCAGCGACCCTCCGTAGCGGCCGAATGGCGTGCGCAGCCCGTCGACGACGACGGGGGTGTGGGCCGGATCGGTCTGGCGCATCGGGGAGGATGCTAGCACCGGGGGTCGGCGCCCCGACGCTCAGGCGTAGGATCGCCCGACGTGACCGCCAAGCCCCCCAACCCGCTGCCCGTCCCCGGTCCGCGCCGCGCCTGGTGGCTGCGCGAGGCGCTCGCCACCGAGCAGCCGGCCCGGCTCGCTCCGTCCCTCTTCGGCGAGGTGAGCGCGGACGTTGCGATCATCGGTGGCGGATACACGGGGATGTGGACCGCCTACTTCCTGACCGAGATGGCGCCGGGCACGCGGATCGTCCTGCTCGAGGCCGACATCTGCGGCGGTGGGCCGAGCGGGCGCAACGGCGGCTTCGTGCACGGCTGGTGGGAGTACCTCCCCTACCTGGTCGAGCGTTACGGGCCAGAGCAGGGCCTGGAGATCGCGCGTGCCTCCGACGAGGTGGTCGCCGGGATCGGGAAGTGGTGCGCCCAACACGACGTGGATGCCTGGTTCACGCCGAAGGGCTATCTGCGCGTCAACGCCTTCCCGGGGCTCGCCAACGATTGGGGCGGGACGATCGACGAACTCGAGAGGCTTGGTGCGCCAGGCCAGCTGCGCCACCTGGATCGAGCTGCCGTACAGAAGATGTGCGCCTCGCCCGCCTTCGGCGAAGGCCTGCTGATGCCCAGCGCCGCCAGCGTCCAACCCGCGTTGCTGGCGCGCGGCCTGCGGCGTGTCCTGATCGAGCGTGGCGTCCAGGTCCACGAGGGCACGGAAGTCCAGCGCATCGAGCGAGGCGCGCGCATGCGCCTGCGAACAGGGCACGGCGCCGTCAGCGCCGACCAGGTGGTGCTTGCCGTCAACGCCTGGGCCGCCGGCTGGCCGGGATTTCGGCTTCGGCTGCTGTCGTGGGGCAGCTACATGATCATCACGGAGCCGATCCCGGGGCGGCTCGCGGAGATCGGCTGGACCGGCGGCGAGCTGCTGAGCGACTC
>JALYNS010000242.1 GCA_030773035.1 Chloroflexota bacterium | reverse complement strand
GCGTGTGGGCGGGCTACTGGATCCAGGGGGGACCGGGAATCACCCTTCGCTGATCCGGCCGACCTCGCCCGCGTAGAATCGGCGGCAATGTCCTCCATCGCCCCCACCCGTCGCCCCGACGGGCGCACCGCCAACCAGCTCCGGCCGGTCAAGATCGTGCATGACTACCTGAAGTTCGCCGAGGGTTCGGTGCTGATCCGCGTCGGCGACACGCGTGTCATCTGCGCCGCCACGATCGAGGACCGCGTCCCGGGCTGGATGCGCGGCAAGGGCGGCGGCTGGGTCACGGCCGAGTACTCCATGCTGCCGCGGGCCGGCACCGAGCGCAGCCAGCGCGAGGCGAGCACCGGGCGGATCGGCGGCAGGACCCACGAGATCCAGCGCCTGATCGGCCGGTCCCTGCGCGCCTGCGTCGATCTGCCGAGGCTCGGGGAGCGGACGATCACCCTCGATTGCGACGTGGTCCAGGCCGATGGAGGCACGCGCACGGCGAGCATCACGGGAGCCTATGTCGCCCTTGCCCGCGCCCTGAACAAGTTCGGCATGGGACAGCTGCTGACCGGCAAGGTGGCCGCGGTGAGCGTCGGCGTAGCTGGCGGACGGACGCTGCTCGACCTGAACTACGCCGAGGACTCGACCGCCGAGGTCGATTTCAACGTGGTCATGACCGATGACGACCGCTTCATCGAGGTGCAGGGCACCGGTGAGCAGCACTCGTTTTCCCGCGACCAGATGAACGAGATGCTGGACCTCGCGGCCGCGGGCATTCGCCAGCTGTTCGCCGTCCAGGGCGCTGCGATCGAGGCGCCCGCAGCCGAGTGAGCGACCTCCTGCTGGCCACCGCGAACCCGGGCAAGCAGAGGGAGTTCAGCCGCCTGCTGCGCGGCCTGCCGGGTCGCTTGATCATGCCGCAGGATCTTGGGCTCGACCTTGACGTTCCCGAGCCGCACGTCACCTACGCCGAAAACGCGGCGGCCAAGGCCTCCGCGTACTGTTTCGCGTCCGGGCTGCCGGCGCTGGCAGACGACTCGGGGCTGGAGGTCGCCGCGCTCGATTGGGGGCCCGGGGCGCGCTCCGCTCGGCACGGGGGCTCCGTCGTCGAGGATCGGGCCGCGCTCATCCTGGAGATGCTCGACGGCGCGACCGATCGTCGTGCGCGGATGGTGTGCTGGCTGGCCCTGGCGCTTCCCGGCGTCGCCCCCGACGGCACGCCGCGTGCGCCCCGCGTCGAGCTCTTCAGCGGTGAGATGGACGGGGCGATCGCGAACGAGCGGCGCGGCTCGGGCGGCTTCGGCTACGACCCCATCTTCCTGCTGCCGAGCGGCGCCACCACCGCGGAGCTGCCGGAGGGTGAGAAGGACGCCATCTCTCACCGCGGCCGGGCGGTGGCCGCCGCCATGCCACGGCTGCGCGAGCTGGCCGGCGTCCAGGCATGACATCAGCGACGCCTCACGTCGGCCTGGCCGCAGGTCACGGGGTGGTGGTCATGCTGCCGACCTACAACGAGCGGGAGAACCTGGAGCGGATCTCCACTGCGATCCTCGACGCGCTGCCGGAGGCGACGCTGCTGGTGGTGGATGACAGCTCCCCAGACGGGACCGGGATCCTGGCCGACACCCTCGCGGGGCGAGAGCCGAGGCTCCACGTCCTGCACCGACCCGCAAAGGAGGGGCTTGGGGCGGCCTACCGCGACGCGTTCCGGTGGGCGCTGGACCGAGCCGAGACACGCGCGGTGGTGCAGATCGACGCCGATTTCAGCCACGACCCGCCCGACCTCCCGCGCCTCCTCGCTCCCCTGATGACCGGATCGGATCTCGTGATCGGGACCCGCTACATGCCGGGCGGCGGAACCGTGGGCTGGCCGCTGCGTCGCCGACTGCTCAGCCGTGCCGGAAACACCTTCGCGCGGACCATCCTGCTGCTGCCATATCGGGACCTGACCGGCGGCTTCAGGGCCTGGCGACGAGAGCTGCTGGAGGCGATTCGCCTGCGCGAGGCGAAGGCCAGCGGCTACGGCTTCCAGATCGAGACAGCATGGTGGGCGCATCGCCGGCGCGCAGTGGTGACAGAGGTGCCGATCATCTTCCGTGAGCGGGTCGCAGGGAGCTCGAAAATGAGCGGCGGCATCATGATCGAGGCGCTGCGGCTGGTCTTCCGTCTGCGGTTGGAGGCGATCCGCGACAACCTCCGCCGCCGCCGGTGAACGCCCCTCCCCGCGTTGGCGCGCGGGTAGTCCATCGGCTAGCATGGCGCCTCGCCCCCCATCGGAGATCTCCCTCTTCCGCCCTGCGGAGAACCACCCGCTAGATGTCGTTTCGCAATCGCCCGGTCCTCGACCGGAAGCATCGCCCACGCTGGCAGGACGAGCTGCGCACGCAGCAGCTGATCGTCGCTGGCTTCGCCCTGGCGATCGCCGCCGCGCTCGGAATCTTTGGCGCCACCATCTGGTTCAGCTACTACGAGTCGCACCTGCGTCCCGTCGCCTCGGTTGGCGATGTGACCTACAACGTGGACGACCTGACCGGGCGGATGGACATCATCAGCTCGGAGTTGCAAGCAAGCTACGCGGACCTCACCAGCCAGCTCGGAGGCGTGCGGGATCCCATCATCCAGCAGGCCCAGCAGGCGATCGAGCAGGCCCTCGAGGGCCTCGTCTCGTCCGCGAGCGATTCGCTCGTCCTTGGGCGGGTCCTGACCAACAGCGCCGGCCAGTACGGCATCACGGTCACGGACGCCGCGGTGAGCGCCGAGGTGACCCGTCGCCGGACGCTCGGCGAACGGCTGAAGCTCTCGCTGATCACCGTGCGGGCCCTGCCCTCGGATGCCAAGCCGGGCGAACAGCCGACCGACGCCGATTGGACGCGAGCCAAGGCCGAGATCGACGACATCGCGGCGCAGCTCGGGGACGGCGCCGATTTCGCCACGCTGGCCACGGAGAAGAGCCACGACTCGTCGGCCGCCGTCGGGGGGGCGCTCGGCTGGGTGGAGAACGAAGACCAGTCATACGACGCCTATTTCCAGGAGGCTCAGCCCGCAGACGTCGCCGATCTGCTCGGCCCGACCAAGGACGACGACGGCTACCACCTGGTGCGGCTCGAGGCGCGCGAGGCGGAACGGCTCGACGCGCGCCTGATCGAGCTCCTGGGAGGTGCTGGAGTGACGGATGCGAGGTATCGGACCTACATCCGCGATGAGCTGCTGAGGACCGCCTTCACCGACCACTTCACGACCTCGGTCATGACCAAGTACCAGCCCCAGCAGCAGGTCTCGCAGATCTTCATCAGCAATCCGCAGGGATTGCCCGTCCCGCAGCAACGGCTCAGGCACTTCCTGGCTCAGCCGCTTCCCGGAGAGCAGGATCAGGCGACCGCGACCGATGCGCAATGGGCCGCGGCGCTGGCCCGTGCCGAAGCCTTTCGCGTCGAGGCGACGAAGCCCGGCGCGGACTGGTTCTCGCTCGCCGAGGAGAGTGACGACACCGGGAGCGGCAGCCAGGGAGGCGACCTGGGCTGGTTTGACGCTGCCTCCTCCAACTTCGTCCCGGAGTTCGAGGCGGCCGTCGCCGAGCTCGGGGTGGGCGAGCTCAGCGAGCCGGTCAAGACGCAGTTCGGATACCACATCATCGAGATCGTTGCGGAGCGCGTGGCGCCGGGCGGCCAGGCCGCGACGCTGCTCGCCACCCTGCGCGAGGACCCGGATCAGTTTGCGACGCTCGCCCGCGAGCAGAGCGACGATCGCAGCACCGCGAGGGAGGGAGGGGACCTCGGCTGGGTGATCCGCTACGAGTTCGAGACGCTGCGCAGCGATGCGATCTTCGCCCTCACCACGCCCGACCAGATCAGCGAGGTGCTCGACACCGGCGACGGCTTCTACATCTTCAAGCTCATCGACACGTCGCCGCTGCGCTGGGTTCCGCCGAAGCTGCTCGATCAGGTGCGAAGGACCGGGGTCTCACGCTGGCTGAACGAGATTCGCGACGCGGGCCACACCTGGGTCGATCCGCAGTTCGGCCCCGCTCCCGCGACCGGATGAAGGAGCCGGGAGTGGCGGTGTCGCGCGTCGACGTCCTCCTCGCGGCGGCAGGCCTCGATCCGGCCATGGGGGTTCAGCTGGTGGCCGGCCGCCGGCTGGCATCCGTCCCGTTCGACCCGTCGCTGCCACTGGTGCTGATATCGGCGCCATCTGTCGCGCCCGAGCGCTCGGCGCTCGCCGGAAGGCACGCCCGCGCTGGTTCCCGCGACGTGCTCCTCGCCATGTACCCGGCCGGCCACCTCCTGCGGCCCCTCCCCGACGGAGCGTCCCGCGCGGTCGAGACCCTGACCGACGACGAGCTCGACGCGGCCGATTGGCTGGTCCCCGCACTTCCCGCGCTGGACAACCTCGCCTCACCACACGGCATGGCCGCCATCTCGGCACGCTTGCGCGCACCCGACGGGTGCCCCTGGGATCGCAAGCAGAGCCACGCCAGCCTCCGGCCATTCGTGCTCGAGGAGGCGTACGAGACGGTCGATGCCATCGAGCGCGGAGCACCCGGCGAGCTGGCCGAGGAGCTGGGCGACCTGTTCCTGCAGATCATCCTGCATGCCCAGCTGGCGGCCGAAGACGGTGAATTCGACCTGACCGATGTGTACCGCACCCTGGGAGCCAAGATCGTGCGTCGCCACCCCCACGTCTTCGGCGACGTCGAGGTGAGCGGTCCAGACGAAGTGCTCCGCAACTGGGAGGCGATCAAGGCCGCAGAGCGACACGAGGCGGGCGGGCCGCCCTCCGCCTTCGGCGGCGTTGCCCGCGCACTCCCGGCCCTCGCCGCCAGCCGGGAGATCCAGGAGCGCGCCTCCTCGCTCGGCTGGGATTGGCCAACCATCGATGGAGTCTGGGAAAAGGTCGACGAGGAGCTCGGGGAGCTGCACGAGGCTGGCGCGATCGAGGGGGATGCGGGTCGTGACGCGAGCCTGCACGAGCTGGGTGACGTCCTGTTCGCCGCGGTCAACCTGGCGCGCTGGATGAAGCTCGATCCGGAGGAGGCCCTGCGAACCGCGAATCGTCGCTGGATCGACCGCTACGAGCGCGTCGATGCGCTCGCCGCCTCCCGCGGCATGATCCTGGCAGACCTCTCGCCCGAGGCGAAGGACCTGCTCTGGAACGAAGTCAAGTCGCCGTGAGCCGGTTGGCGATCGTCATCAGGCGGGCAGGGCGCTAGGATCTCCTTCGTCGGGGCGTAGCGCAGCCTGGTAGCGCACCTGCTTTGGGAGCAGGAGGTCGCCCGTTCGAATCGGGCCGCCCCGACCAACCGCCCATCCTATGATCGGCCTCCGATGCTCTCCTCCATCGCCGCGTTGACCGTAGCCTCCGTTGCCGCGTGGGTCCTCACCCCGGTCATTCGAGTCGCGGCCAGACGGCGCGGCCTCCTGGACGAGCCTACCGAGCGCAAGGTCCACGGCGTCGCCATTCCCCGGCTCGGCGGCGTTGCCATCGCGGTGGCCTTCTACCTGGGCATCGCGGCCGGCCTGGTGGTCGAGACGCTTGCCGGTGGTCAGAGGTCACCCACCGATCAGATCGTGGTTGTCTTGCTCGGGGCTGCACTCGTCGCATGCATCGGCCTCCTCGACGACCTCGTCGGCATGCGCGCGCGCGTCAAGCTGGCCGCGCAGATCGGGGTCGCCCTGGTGGTCGTCCTCCTTGGCCTGTCGATCGACCATCTCGACGGACCGTGGGGAAGCTTTCCGCTGGGCCCCTGGGCGCTGCCGCTCACGGTGGCATGGTTCGTCGTGGTCATGAATGCGATGAACCTGATCGACGGCCTGGATGGCCTCGCCTCCGGCGTGGCGTTGATCGCGATGGCGGTCTTCTACCTGGTCGCTACCTCGGGTGGTCTGGCCACTCCGATCGCCCTGGTGCTGGCCGCCGCCGCCGGGGGCGTCATCGGCTTCCTGCCCTACAACCTCTATCCGGCCACGATCATCATGGGCGACACGGGCGCGATCCTGCTGGGCTTCCTGCTGGCTGCCGCCGGCGTTGCCGTGACCCAATCCGGATCACCGGGCGCAGCCGTTTGGGTGCCGGTGGCGGCGCTCGGCCTCGCCCTGGCGGACACCGGGTGGGCGGTCGTCCGCCGCATCGCCTCCGGCGCCCCGATCCTCGCCCCCGACAAGCGCCACGTGCATCACCGGCTGTTGGCTGCGGGCCTCTCGCAGCGAACGACCATGGTCGTCCTGTGGCTTGTGTCGGCGGCGCTCGGATTGATCGCGGTGTTCACCGCGCGCTAATCCGGCGTGCTCCTGCGCGCCAACGGGCAGGCCAAGCACGGACCTTTGGATCATGTGTTGCGCCGGTGCCACGGAAGCTTGTCCTGGAGGGGCAAGTACCTTTGCGCGCACCTCTGCCCTGACCCTAGACTAGCCAGAAGGCGATCCACCGCGCGTGCAGGCGCAAACCGATGCGAAGCGCCTGAGTGAGGAACGTGACAACCGAACTAGCCTTCATCCTCGTCGCCGGCGGTGTCGCCGCGATCGTCGCCGTCGGGGCGTTGGTTGCCGTCATCCGCGAGCGCAGGCCGCTCGACTTGATCGCGGCCCCGGCGTCGATCAACGAGGACCTCGGTTCGGAATGGGCATCGCCGTCCGCTGCGCCGTCCCACGAGGGGGTGGTGCGAGTGGTGTGGTGGGTCGCCATCGCCGGCGTGCTGGTGGGGATCGGGCTGACCGACGCCTTTCCGTCCAATCGCGCGGCGATCTACGCCCTGGGCGGCGTGGCGGCCGGCCTGGTGGTGCTGCGCTACGAGCTGCTGCCGCGAGGCTGGCGCGGTCGCTATGCCGTTGGGTTCGAGGTGCTCGCCGCGCTCGCGCTGGCGAGCGGGCTGGTCTGGCTGACCGGAGGCGCCGCCTCGCCGTTTGCCTTCACCTATCACCTCGTGGCGGTCGCCGCTGCGCTGACCCTCGGCAGCCGCCTGGCGGTGGTCGTCGCGGCGGCGGCATCGCTGGCCTACCTGGGCCAGCTTGCCCTTGCGAGCGTCAACACATCGAACGCGGAGCTGCTGCGGGTCGGCATCAACCTCGGCTCGCTCTGGCTGCTCGCCTACCTGGCCGGCGTGTACGCCAGTTCGGAACGACGGGTCCGTGCTCAGGTCCTCGAGCTATCCCAGTCGGATGCGCTGACCGGGCTCTACAACCGCGGTCAGCTCTTCCCGCGGCTCGAGCAGGAGGTGCAGCGCACGCGACGCAGCGGCCGAGGCTTCTGCGTCCTGATGATTGACCTCGACGGGCTCAAGGCCATCAACGACTCGATGGGCCACCTCCGAGGCGACGAGGTGCTCCGCTCGGTCGGCCGTGTGATCACCGGATCGATCCGCGGCGTTGACGCCGCCTACCGCTACGGCGGTGACGAATTCCTCATCCTCCTCCCCGAAACCGAGTTCATCGGTGCCTATGTCGTGGCCGAGAAGATCCGCGAAGGGGTCGAGGGGATCGGCACGTCGCTCGCCACTGAGGAGGCCACGACCAGCGTCAGCATCGGGCTCGTCTCGCATCCCGAGGATGGATGGTCGGCCGAGGAGCTGATGATTGCCGCCGACCGGGCCATGTACCAGGCCAAGTCGCTGGGCAAGAATCAGATCAGCGGCAATCCGCGCCCACGGCGGACCGGACCGCGTCGGTTGCTGCCGTCTCCCGAAGAGGTCAGCCAGCCGACTCCGAGCGTCGGGGCTCCGTTCACCGTCGCTGCTCCAATGCCGGAACCGTCGCCTGCCAGCGCCCCCGCGATTGAGGCGGGCTCGACTAACGGGGTCGCTCGGGAATCGCACGGTGAAGACGAGCCGGACCCGGCCGACGTGCGACGTCACATCGCCGCGGCGCGGCGCAACATGGACCCCGATCACCAGATCCGTCGCGCCATGGATGCATTCCTCTCGAGTCCCTCCGCGCGCCCGGGCGAGATCGAGTAGCGATCAGGACTCGGTCAGTGGGGCCGCAATGGGGATGATCTCCCACCAGACCACGCCCGGCGGCAGGACGATCGGCGCGCTCGAGTCCGCGTAGGTCCAACGGGTTCCATCGGAGGCGGTTGGTCGGGACCAGTGCAGCGCGATCGCTCGCCCCGCCGTGTAGAGCGTGCCGTCACCCTCCCCGACCAGGTGTTGCAGCCGGCGCGGGTTCCCGCCCGGATCCGGGTCGCCGCTGACGACCTCCTCGACCACGCGTTGGACGAGCACGTGGGTAGCGGTGACCAGTTCGCCGGTCACCTCGTCGACGACCTCCTTGCCTGCGTCCTGCCGGCTCCAGACGGCGTCGGACACCCTCCATGACCACCCGAAGCGCCACGATGGGTTGGTCCGGATCTCGATGGCCGTGACGGGGCGCCCGGTCGGCAGAACGGCTCCCTCATCGAACGTGAATGGCGGTCGCAGCGGGCCCACCTTGGCCGCAAGTCGGTCGATCCCACCGCCACCACCCAGCGCGGCACGGAGCGCCTCCATGTCGCCGTAGAGGTTGTGCGGGGCGCGATTCGTGCCGCTCCGCTTGAACCATGGCCACGAACCGGTGATGCCGTTGACGTACGGCATGCCGACCGCCGAGAAGCGGCGGAGTGCCTCCGTGCTGGCCCCGAAGCCGACCGGCAGCACCCCGAGGTCCTGCCACAGGTCGATCTCGTAATAGCGGGCGCTGCGGATCGGTCCGGTGAGCCCCACTGTCGGGCGGCACAGGAAGATCGCGCTGAAGCGGGTCGTGTTGCCCTCCACCGGTGCCTCCACCACCATGTCCGCGTTGGACAGGTTGCGTTGCGGGCGAGCCAGCAGGTTGTTCTCGACCTGGACCGCAATCGCCACGCGATCCAGGAGCGCAGGATCATCAACCGGGAGCCCGTTGAGGGGGCATGCCACCCCCACTGCCTCGCTGGCCGACGGCGACGGGCTCGGAGACGGGGAGGGAGCCGACGACATCGTCTGGCTCGGGGAGGGGAGCGGCTGTTGCGCGGTGCCCTGCCCCAACAGCAGCCACGCCGCGAGGCCGAGGGCCAGCGCCACCGCCGCGGCTGCAGCGATGATCGGGCCACGGCCCAACCGGCGGAGGTGATCCATTCCCAGATCCTACCCGGTTCGCCGCGCCGCCGACCGTGGCACCATGGTGGTGTGGACCGGCCCATAGCTCATTCCTCCGGCCCGCCGCACTCCGGCGAGCGAGCGTCGCTTGCCGCCTTCCTCTCCTTCCTCTTCCCTGGCCTGGGGCAGGCATACAACGGGCAATCCGCCCTGGCCTGGCTCCTGGCCGCCCCGGTGCTGGTCCTCGTGGCGGTCAGCGTGCTGGTGCTCCTGGCCGGGACCCCGGTACTTCTCGCCCGACTCTTCGACGTCCGCTTTCTCGTCGGTCTCATGCTCCTGGACGGCGTGTTGCTGGCCTGGCGCCTGGTGGCGGTCATGCAGGCACACGGACATCGGGCACCTCCCGCAATGCGCAGTGGCGCCACCTGGGTCACCGCGGCGGTGGTGACCGTCACGCTGGCGATGCATCTGCTGCCGGCCTACTACGCGGTCAAGGCGATCGACACGATCGGGACCGTCGTGCTGCGCACGGGCGCTGACGACCTGCACGACAACTTCCCCGGCTTTGGAGGACTCGCCGAGCCGTCGGGCCAGCCGGACGTGGAGGCGGGCGAGCGCGTCAACTTCCTCCTCGTGGGAGTCGACTCCGGCCCCGGACGAAGCACGGCACTGACCGATACGATGCTGGTCGTCAGCCTCGACGCCGAGGGCAGCGCGTCGGCCATGATCTCCGTCCCCCGCGACCTGTACGGCGTGCTGCTCCCCGATGGAACCCCCTACAACCGCAAGCTCAACTCGCTGATGGCGTACGCAGGGGCCCACAAGGCGGACTTCCCACTGGGCGGAGTAGGCACGCTCAAGGCGACCATCGGCCAGCTGCTGGGCGTGCAGATCCACTACTTCGCGGCCATCAACCTGCTCGGCTTCAAGCAGACCGTGGACTCCATCGGCGGGGTCGACATCACGGTCGAGCGTCCGGTCCGAGATCCGACCTATGTGGACGAGTACGGCACCCTCGTCGGGTTCTACCTGAAGGCGGGAACCCACCACATGAACGGGCGAACCGCGCTGGCCTTCGTCCGATCTCGCAAGGGGGCCGGCGACAGCGACTTCACCCGCTCCGATCGCCAGCAGCAGCTCCTCACCGCGATCCGCGAGAAGCTGACAGCCGGCAACCTGCTTCTGGCGCTGCCCGGCCTGCTCGACGCGGTGAAGAACACGATCGCCACCGACGTGCCCGGGGGCCGGCTCGCTGAGCTGGCCGCCGCGGTGCAGCGGGCGGACATGTCGCAGCTCCAGCGGATCGTGCTCCAGCCCCCGGAGTACATGCGCGCCGACCCGTTCTCCCCGGCGGGCTACGTTCTGATACCGGACTTCGAGGCGATCCTCGCCGTCGTCGAACAGCTCATGAGCGGGGTGGTCCCGCAGCCATCGGCCACCCCTTGAGCGCTTCGTAGCAGGCAGGACCGGCTGGTAGACTCGGCCGGTCATGCCCGGCTTCAGCACGCGCGCCATCAAAGCCGCCAGCCGGGTGCCGGCATCCCCGCAGGCGCCGGTCAACGTGCCGATCTACCAGACCAGCACCTTCGAGGTGGCAAGCGCGCTTGAGCTCGCCGAGCTGCTCGAATTCGCCAGGCCCGGCCATTCCTACAGCCGCTACTCGAACCCAACTCATGCCGCCCTCGAGGGCGCGCTCGCCGAGCTGGAAGGGGCCGAGGCCTGCCACATCGCCGCCTCCGGCATGGCCGCCGTCCACGGAGTGGTGATGTCGTTCCTGCGCTCCGGCGACGAGCTGCTCATTCCGCACGCCGTCTACGGCGGCATGGTCGGCCTCGCCCGCGCCGTCCTCTCCCGCGCGGCGATCACCGTACGGGCAGTGGATACCACCGACCCGTCCGCGGTGGCGGACGCCCTGGGAGATCGGACCCGGCTGGTCTGGCTCGAGACGATCAGCAATCCGACGACCGCCATGGCCGACATCGCCGCGATCGCCGAGCTGGTCCATGCCCGGGGTGCGGCGGTGGCGGTCGACAATACGTTCGCCTCGCCCTACCTCTGCAACCCCCTCGCGCTCGGGGCGGACGCGGTGATCCACTCGACAACCAAGTACATCGGCGGTCACTCCGACCTGACCGGTGGCGCGATCCTGGGCAGCGCAGCGGTGGTCGCCGCAGCGCGGGAGATCGTGATCAACGCCGGTGGCAACGCCGCTCCGCTGGAAGCCTTCCTGGCGCTGCGCGGCCTCAAGACGCTGGTCATCCGGATGGAGCGCCACAGCTCCAATGCGCTGGCCGTGGCCGGCGCATTGGAGGACGCGCCCGGGGTCGCCGCGGTCCGCTATCCGGGATTGGCGTCCCACCCGCAGCACGCCCTCGCCGGTCGCATCCTGCGTGGCGGCATGGCGGGCGGGATGCTGGCGCTCGAGGTGTCCGGCGGCCGCGCGGCGGGAGAGCGCTTCCTGGATCTCCTGCGGGTCGCCGTGCATGCCACCAGCCTCGGCTCGGTCGAAACCCTGTGCAGCCATCCGGCGTCCTCCTCGCATCGACAGCTGAGCGACGCGGAGCTGGCCGAGGCCGGCCTGACGCCGGGCATGATCCGGGTCTCGATCGGACTCGAGGATCCGGACGACCTCGTGGCGGATCTCGCCGCCGCCGCCGCCGCAGCAGCAGGCGCTGCCGGTTAGCAACGGAGGACCGATGAGCCGATCGACCGCACTGCCCGCCAGCGGCGGCAGGCGAGCCGACCGGCTGGCGCGCGCCGCCGAGCGGTTGCTGCGCCTCGCGGCCGACGCGAGGCTGGCACTCGGGTTGCTGCTCCTCGCAGGCGCCTGGAATGCCGCCGCCGCCGCCCTTCCAGGAGGTGCCGATCTGCTCGGGTCGCCTGCGTACCTGGTCCTGCTGGCGCTGATCCTGTGCGCCGGAGTGGCCAGTGTGGGCGTGCGCCTGCCCGCCGCGTGGCGCGAATGGCGTCGGCCGGCGGTCGTGGCCGAGGGATCCGACGTGCTGACCGCGGAGATCCCAGTCGATGCCGTGCTGGGTGAGCCGGAGCGGGACGCCGCGGCGGCAGCCCTGCGACGCTGCGGCTATCGGGTGATGGCGCGTGGGCGCGGCGCCGCGTGGTCTGTGGC